>JAOZSN010000191.1 GCA_029939635.1 Deltaproteobacteria bacterium | reverse complement strand
ATCAAAGGGTTATCGAATCTATTCGATAACCCTTTTTTGGTGCAAAACCACACTACGTGCAAATTAAGCGCAACGAAACCAATAAAAAATGCTTTCTTTGCCAACGCAGCAACCGGCAACATAAATTTCCTATCGCCACAAGGAGAAAAAATAACTCAGCAGCTACCAAAAGCCGAATGCGTACTCATTTGTGTTAGCGGCCACCTGAAAATGCAGGAAAAATGGCCATTTGAAAATGTCGGTCCAAAGCATGCCCTTATTTTTTCCTGGCCATCAGTATGTTGGTCAGCGTTCAACTCTGACCCTTTTCAGCGTTGAATCTTGCCCCCCTGGATGTCAACTTGACAGATGCCATTTCCCCATCAATTCCTTTGTTCTAAAGAATTTAAGAAGTTTTCAGAGCAAGCATATAATATAATTCAAGGGGGCAAGCAGACGCTGGCAAGGGTCATTTTTCAACGCTGTTTGACAAACAGAGGAGCCCCCTGCTCAAGCCGAAGCAAAGAGAACCAAATCTGACCTTAGCCTTATCATCTAGGGTAGTAAATCATCTAAATAATCAAATATAATCAGGTCACTAATACTCTGGCCGACAATCACCAATTAAAAGGTTTTTCGGGTGCTGTCTGGATGGCTGGCACATTTACCAACGCCAATTGTTACTACTGAGCCATGATAATGGCAATCATTGCAGTGGGGAGTACCAAAACCATTACCTGGCCAGGCGTGACAGCGTAGAACCCCATCTCCACCACAAGAGGTAAATTCGTTGTTACCACCGCAGTAGGGAGTATCCCAGGAGATATTTTCCCGATGATGGACATGACGCCACTGGTTTTCTCCTACTCCAGCATAAATGGTATCGAAACCAGCTTCGTGAGAGGCCTTGTCATCATAATGGCAACGCAAACATAAATAGCCAATATCTTTGTTATCATTAGGTATCACGCCATCATCCGAAGCTTCATCCATGGTGGCAATTGTGGTACTCAAATTACCGCCATTAACTCGGCGCCGCAGCAGCATAACATTGGGAGAACCATGGGGTTCGTGGCAATCAAGACAGGAAAGAATATAGTCTTGGGTTCGACTGGCTCTTTCAAATGGTGCCTTCGTAAGGGCACCACCGCCAGCTACGGGCGATCCATTAGAATTATGGGGCCACCGGCTATCGGTCCGCTCAAACCCATGTTTATCACCACCTGGCCCCCAATTAATTTTTTTAAGATTGCGCCCCAGTGTGGTGCTGTAGATAGTAGCGGTACTGGTGTGGCAATCCGTACAATAGCCCACATAATCAGGAGTAACAGCTCGGGCTATACTTTCAGAAGGAATGCCGCCTGGTTCCCGGGAACTATGACTGCTATTACAAAATAACGGCTCATATTCATCACTAAAACTGCTCCCCATACTTGTCCGCCATAAATTAAAATGATCAGATGGTTTTGAAATTGGCGAGGAATTGACATCAGCGGCCACAGGAGCCTGGGCCACATGGGGATTATGGCAGGCATTACAGGGATTGGAACTATCTGTGAACCAGGGAAAATTGTTTTTTGCCAATGTATACACATCAAAAAGATTATGATATGACAGCTGATTCATGGTGGAACGGATGTCAGATTGTCCCATGGTGCCACAGGCAAAGGTGCGACTATAATCATAATTTTGCACACTTTGCCCTGATGATGTCAGAGGGCCATGGCAATAAAAACAAAAGTTATCTCCCTCTACGTATGGCTGGCTGGTGGCACTGAGATTAAAATTCTGGGCAAAAAGGGCATACGGCGCTGCGCCACCTACTGGAACAGGCTCAACACCAACAATACTTGCATGCTGTTCATGGCAATGGGCGCAATTTCCCTGGCCATACCCTTCATCACTGGTGGCTGTCCGGTTCACCCCTATGGAACTGTCGCCATGGGCAGATTCCATGTAAGGCCCAGCAATGAGTCGATCAGGCATAAAAAACAATACTAAAAATGCCGGAAGCATAATTTTGGAATAATCAGAAATAAAGGGCATATCTATTACCTTCACCAGTTTAATGCACTGTGGCCGCTGTGAGCCGAATATATATATTCTAATCTAGCTCTCTTAAGAAAACTCAGTTGGAAGCATCATAAACCGTTGAAGACCCTGGATCCCCGCCTTCGCGGGGATGACTCCTCTGTCACTCCCGCGAAGGCGGAAGTCTAGCGTCGTTTAGCTGAATTTCCTTAAAAGCAACTTATTCTAATACAAAACTTGTTTTGCGAATACTAAAAGTTGCTTCTGATGCAAGGTCAATACCACATAAAATAACAATCAAATTAAAGCCATAGGGGCCTGTCGCCGATGAAACCAAACCAGCAGCTCACCACTTTCTAGCGACCATACTGGTCAGAATCTGACCATCTGCTGTAACCCTGCGCACCAAACGGTCATCCTCAGCAACTTCCAGCCGCGTCATATTCACTGATCACCGACTTTCACAACTTTACCTGGTTAACGGTACAGAAAATGCAAATTAAAAATAATTCATAATATCTCTATCATATTCCCCTCAAACGCTTCTTTAAGGATTTAGTCATGACCCCAAAACGATATCTTTCAAAATTTGCTCTCATCCTTACTGGTGTATGGCTTATACCTGCCGCAACCTTCAGCACCCCAGTTTCTGCCAATACCCTCATGCCAGAAGACTGTTTAAAATGTCATGAGCAGGCCCCAAAGGATATCCTTGAGAGTGGTATGGCCCATAGAACAGAGGTAAGTTGTGTAGATTGCCATGTGGGCCATGCCCCAAAGGACGGTGATGATATTATCCCATCCTGCAGTAACTGCCATGACGGAACCCCTCATTTTGAGCTACAAAACTGTAATAGCTGCCATAATAACCCCCATACGCCACTGGTTATCACCATTGAGAAAAATGTTACTGACCCGTGCCTTACCTGTCATACCGATCAGATGGCCGAGCTTCAGCAAAATGAGAGTAAGCATACATCAATGGATTGTAGCAGTTGCCATAGGGCTACCCATAAAATGATTCCAGACTGTATGCAATGTCACTCGCCACACAGCAAGGAAATGACCCAGAAGGATTGCCTTACTTGCCATAAACCACATATGCCCCTAGAGGTCACCTATCCAGCGGAAATCCCCTCGGCAAGCTGCGCATCATGTCATGATGATGTCTTGAGTCAACTCTCCCTCAACAAGGCGAAGCATAATACTCTCTCCTGTGCCACCTGCCACCAGGAAAAGCATAAGATGATCCCCAAATGCCAGTCCTGCCATGGCGCTACTCCCCATCCACAGAAAATGCATACTCTCTTCCCAGAATGTGGTCAATGCCATGGTATTGCTCATGATCTAAACAAGTAGAAACAGTCCAACAGCGACAAAACAAAAGAAGGTCCATATCAGCAAATTGATATGGACCTTCTTTTGTTTTCTATCCACCAGCCGAACTGCCAGGTCACCACCCAGCTCCATCCAAACAAAAAGCACCCCTAGAGACACTGTAAACTTTACGTTTTCGAATGAGCAACCACTTTGTAGGAGCAAACTCGCTCCTACAGGTGTACGCTAATTATTCAAGACACCCTAAAACTGTACAGTGTACTGGCAACTCAGGTTTTTAGATTACGTAACTGCTCCAAAGCATGTTGCTCCGTGTCCCCCTTGCCGTCATATTCAGCCAGACCATGCTGAATACTGGACACTCTCTTTTGTAAATCAGCTATCGTTCCGTTAATGTTATCGGCAAAATCAAAGAGAATGTCTCCCTTGCGCAGTACCACCTTGACGGTGAGATCACCTTCTCCCACCCGCCGCAGATCCTCCTCAATACGATAGATGGGGCCGGCAATTCTCTGGGGCAAGAACAGAGCCAGAATCATACCAGCCAACAAGCTGACTCCTGTACCGGCCAAGACAACGGGTAACAACAGGTCACTAACTCGGCGGATGGTAATATGGGCCGAATAAAATGATTCCCCCACCTCCTGATTGGCATAGAAATACAGAATAAGGGCGGCAACTCCAGCACTGACCAATACTGCAGCAAAAACCCGAAATAGAAGCCAACGCTGAAATTCTTTTTTCACCTGGAGGTTTAAACTTTTTCTATGACATCGTGACATTATTCTCTCCGAAAACAGGGTAAAAGGTTCCCTACGGTCTTGAATTAAAGGTAATATATGTGCTTATTCCCAGGCTCCGGCATAGAACCGATCAGGGCACTAAAAATTCACATGACAGCTGAGACATAACTGTTTTTTGGTTCTGGTGGGTAGACGATAGCGATTCTGTGAGGCATGGGTTTCATGACACGTCATGCAGCTTAATTTCCCGTCCACCAGTAATGCTTTATCAATTGGCATACTGGCCTTAGGACGAACATTCACAGGATGGGACATAACGCCCTTGGTGTGGGGATGGCA
>JAOZSN010000061.1 GCA_029939635.1 Deltaproteobacteria bacterium | reverse complement strand
ACCCTGTTTTACTCCTCTTCTTCCTTCTTGCGGCGATCTAAAAAGAAACTGCTGCCACTGATCTCCTTGGCCTTCTTTTTGACCTGGGAGCAGGCATCATTGACTTCCAGGTAATGGCTGTAATTACTCCACGGCAGGTTCACAGCCCCTAAGCTGATACCCATGAGGGGGAAAGTGCACTGTTCGCCCATACGATCAGTGGCCGTTATGCTCTTGGCTGCCGCATCTTCTGCACTGTAGAAATTGACGATGCGCTGGTCGAAATTTTTAATAATGAAATTAACCACCTCGTCTGTACCTCCTTGGGGAATGAGCAGAACAAAGTCATCACCACCCACGTGGCCGAGGAAGGTTTCTTTTGGGTGGCCGCCAAGGGCCAGTGATTCCTTAAGTAGGTCTGCAGTGAAATGGATGATTTCATCACCCCGGGCAAAGCCATACTTATCGTTATACGCCTTAAAATTATCAAGGTCGGCGTAGATAACGAATTTATTCTCTTTGGCTGTCAAGGCCTGTTCAAGTGCCTCGCGGATGCTGTTGTTACCGGGCAGGCCGGTGATGGGGTTGGAGTCTAAAGCACGTTTATACAACTCCTTGAGCTCTGCTATGGCAGATTGCAGTTGGATTTGGTTTTTGACGCGCGCCTTGACGATGGCTGGGTTGAATGGTTTGGCTATGTAATCGGCAGCTCCCAGGCTGAAGGCCTTGGCATCATCATGGGTTTCTGAGACAGCAGTAATGAAAATAATGGGGATGTCGCGGGTATCTGTATCTTTTTTCAGCTGGCGGCACACCTCATAACCATCCATATCAGGCATGCGAATGTCCAGTAAGATGAGATCAGGCTGTGGGGTGCGGCGCGCCTTGTTCAGCCCGTCGGTTCCACTGGTGGCGGGAATAGTTGCATATTTTTCTTTGAGGATTTCCATGAGCAGGCGAATGTTCTCTGAGACATCATCAACGATGAGAATGCGAGCTTTGTTTTTAGATGGAGACATCATGGCTATTTGTGCACCTAGGCAGGGGGGGGCAATCATGAAGCATTTTTTGATTAGTAGGGTAGAATTAAAGCTGGAGAAGATCAAGACGAATTTCTTCCACACAGGCCAAGGCCTCGGCCTCAGCAAAATTTTCCAGTAATGTTTGCAGGGTTTCAGTTTTGTTTACAAGAGGAGTACCTTTAAGGAGAGTCATAAGATTTATGGCCTGATCTAGGGCTGCGCTATAATCTGTGCTGATAAGATGCTGTAGGTCATCGAGAAGGGTTGTTATCTTCTCCTGATTAATAGTGGCTGGCAGCAGCACAGTGTCTTCCTTTCTCGTGTCGACCTGCGCTTCTTGCAGGGCGGTAATGGCAGACATGGCTTCTTGCAGGGCTTTGCTGAAATTAGCAAAGAGTGCAAAGGCCTCCTGGGTCTCATTGTTTTTCAGGGCCTGCTCTAGTTTGGTGGCAGCAGTGTGTAGTCGGTGGGCACCAAAATTTCCAGTGGCTCCTTTCATCATGTGGGTCAGGTCACGCGCTTTGTCAAACTCCTGGTTTTTCAGGTGGAGCCCAATGGTCTCATCAATACTTTCATATTTTTCAAGGAGTTTGAAAAGTAGTTTGAGGTAGAGTTCCTTGTTGCCTGCAAAGCGTTCTAATCCTGTGTTAATATCAAAACCGGTCAGCTCTGCAGGGAAGCAGACAAGGTCAATACTTACGTCGGGTTGAGCGGCCTGGGGTGGTGTTGGGGAGGGAGGAATAACCACTGGAGGCGCATCACTTCGGTCAGCTGCAGAAATCCATTTGACCAGGGTTGTGTACAATTTGTTTGGTGAAATTGGTTTTGCCAGGTGATCATTCATCCCCACCTCCCGGCATCGACGACGCTCGCTATCCATGGCATGGGCGGTCATGGCAATAATGGGGATGGTATTTAAGGGTGAGTCCGCCTTGCGGATGGCCTTGGTCGCACTATATCCATCCATCTTAGGCATTTGGATATCCATGAGAACTGCATCGTATGGCACTGGTGTAGGGCGGTGCAGCAGGGCATCGACCCCTTCCTGGCCATTATCTGTAATGGTCACTTTAAAGCCGACACTTTCCAGAAGCTCAGAGGCTACCTGCTGATTGATTTCATTGTCTTCAACCAGCAATATGTGAGCACCACTGATTTTGTCTAATCCAGTAATCTGGCTATGGGGGTCAACAGGAACAAAGGTTGTGGGTTGTATGGCTGTACCTAATACCTTCATTATAGTTGAGATAAGCTGGGAGTTGTTAATTGGCTTCACCAGAAAGCCGTCAAGGCCAGCCTCTTCGGCCGCAGTCTGGACTTCTTTATAGCCATGGGCTGTTATCATCAGGATGGCTGGGGTCTCGGTAAGATCTGTGTTCCCTTTAATTTTTTTGGCAGTTTCAATACCGTTCATACCCTCCATTTTCCAATCCATCAGCACAAGATGATATGGATCCTTTTCTTCTGCTGATTTGAGCAGCATGTCAATGGCCTGTTCACCAGAGGATGCCTGCTGGACAGTGAAGGCATATTGTTTAAGGGCATCATGGATAATGTCGCGGGCTACCTGGTTATCATCTACCACCAAAATTTTGATAGCCGAGTAGGACGTCGGACAGGTGAACTGGGAAGGTTTAGGATCCTCCTGGACACCGAAGAGGGCGGTGAAGGAAAAGATACTACCCTTTCCTGGTGTGCTCTCTACTGTGATTTTGCCATCCATAGCCTCTACAAGATGTGTGCAAATGGTAAGTCCCAGACCTGTGCCACCAAATTTTCTGGTGGTGGAGCTATCTGCCTGAGTGAAGGAGTGAAAGAGCTTGCTAATCTGCTGTGGCTCTAGACCAATGCCAGTATCTTCAATGGAAAATTTAATCATGATCTGCTGGTCTGATAGATCATTCTCTTTTAGAACCTCGGTTTTTATGAGGACATGCCCTGTTTCAGTAAATTTAATGGCATTGGTGGTGAGGTTCAGCAGGATCTGAAAGAGTCGCATGGAGTCCCCGACCATGGCGCAGGGCATATCACTGGCGATTTGTAAAATCAGTTCAATATCTTTTTCTTCAGCCTTAACTGTGGCAATGTTTTTTAGACTACAGAGGATTTCGTTAAAATCGAAATTCGCCTGCTCAAGTTCTAGTTTGCCAGCCTCAATTTTGGAAAAGTCGAGGATATCATTGATGATATCAAGGAGAACATTGGAGGAGGAGTGGATTTTTGTAAGGTAGTCATGCTGCTTGATGGAAAGATCTGTTTTTAATGCCAGGCCAGTGAGACCGACCACGGCATTTAATGGGGTGCGGATCTCGTGACTCATGTTAGCGAGGAATTCACTCTTGGCTACATTAGCACTCTCTGCCTCCTGGCGGGCCAATTCAATTTTGGTATAACTTTTTTTAAGCTGATCCATCATGAAGTTAAGAAAGAGGGTCAGGCAGATGAGGGCGGCCAGGGGAAGCATATTATTGAGGGTCTGGTGGCGTTGCTGCCAACTGAACAGTTCTTTGTCCACCATAACAGCCAGCTCTGTGGCAGGATGGCCCGCAGAATCAACGAGGATGGTGCTTTGGGAGTAATAGGTCTTGCCTGCAAATATAATGGAAGCGGAGGTGGGGTAGGGTACCGAATTGCTGAAAAAATTACTGAGGATGGCCTGGTTTTCAATGTTATAAAAGACAAAGGGCGAATCAATACTCTCTGTGAGTCGTTTTGCCAGGCTTTGATTGTTGTCTATGAATTCAACCAAGACAACATAGCCATAAATGTCACCAAGGTCATGATACATGGGGATAATTGATTTCATGCAGCTGAGTCGTGCTGGGGCTTGAAGCATGCCTTCTTGGGCAGGAATGATGTCGCGGAAAAAGTCAGTGGGGATGGTGGTGAGCTCAGCATGACTTGGTAAGGAATCCACCAGTGCATGGTAGCTGTTAGGATTTGTTATTTCACTTTCGCTTTGCCGGTTGGTGACAAGGAGCTTTTTATCCTCATCAAGGAAAAAAACTTTATCAAGCTGATTTTTAGTGGCAATGGTTTGCAACATAACTTGGATTGGTCTTATTTTGTCCAGATCCAGGTAGTTGATGATTTTTTGTTCCTGTTCTTGGACGATGCCACCTATGATGTCAAGCTCGCGAAGTTCGTAGCGTAATACTGACTGTGAGATTGTTAATCTTTCTTTAAGAGTGGTATTGATCATCTCATCGGTGGCCTGCCTGCCTTTAAAAAAAGCGTACCCGCCATTGGCAAGGATAAACACCACCAGCAGAATAGCAGTGAGGCGGATCTTGTTTATAATGCCCGGCTGCTCAGCGTTTTCTATTTTGGTATGGGACCAGAACATGAAAGGGGTAGTGATACCGTTAGGGTGTGATGGTTATTTTTTTTCTTCAAGAATCAGATGGTTACATAATAAATCTTGTAACAGAAGCAGCAAAACTAAACACCCACCAGCTGCAAGCAGGTGGGTGTTTAGTTATTGAGATTGTGTTTTGACTTCACGGGTTTCTACAGGGTAGCCCTCTGCTTCCCAGCGCACAAGACCACCTTTCATGACACCGAGAATATTAAAGCCATGGGCGAGAAGATATTTTGCTGCCAGGGGAGACTGACGCATGGTCCAGTCGGTGAGAATGATGGGCTGGTCTTTGGGAAGTTCTGCATTTCGATCTGTAATATTAAGGAGCGGCAGATTTCTAGAGCCGACAAGAAAATTGGGCCACTTGGAAAAGGTTGCTGGACGTACATCAATGATCAAGATCTCTTTGTTTTTAGTAATAAGCTCCATAACCAGTTCTGGGGAGAGTTTCTTGACCTTGAATTGGTGGTATTTGTTGTTTCTGATCAAAGGGTAATGGAAAGAGCGCCACTCAGAATTGCCACCAGTGAAACGAAAGATGTTTTTATAGCCTTTTTTTACTGCAAACCTTGCAGCGCGTTCAGAGTAAGGTCACCTGGGTCCCATACAGTAGAATATGAGTGGTTTTTCCTTGTCTTTGGGCAGGAGGGTGGATGTTTTTAGTTGATTAATGGGGATGCTTATGGATCCTGGAATATGTTGTAGTTCATACTCCAGCGAGCTTAAGACATTGACCAGGACTGCATTACCCTTTTCTAGGATGAGCTTTGTTTCCGGGGCTGTTATTTCCTGGAATCCATCATCTTCATCGGCAAGGCATGGTGAGATAGTCACCAGCACAATGAAGAAGGCGTATAGTAGGTAGCGGGATGTGACAAGGGTAGTAGGCATACTGAAGACCTCCATGCTTGGAAATATTGAGCAGAATACGAATAAGGTAAGTTAATATTATTTCACTTAAGGGCTCAGTCTGTCAATAAATGATTAGTTCGGCGTATAAGTTCAGCCGCAATCCATTTTCGCCCATTAAGATTTTTTCAAATAACAGCAAGGCGGTGTGTGCCAGTATGCTTCGAATGCCCAGGTAAGCAGAACAAAGCGCAGACTCCGATATAGGGACACATTTGAACAGATACATTTGGTGGGTTTTGTGATTTTCGAGCACAAACTGAGTTGGCAGTTCTGTTTGCTTTGGACAAAAAAATGCCCTGAACCTCTTGAAGAGAATCAGGGCATGGACCTGCGCTTATATAAAAAAGGCAGAGGTCTTACTGGGGTACTACATTCTCTGCAGCAGGGCCCTTGGGACCGTCGACAACGTCGAAGGTTACGCGAGCGCCTTCCTGCAGGGTCTTGTAACCCTCAGAGTTGATTGCGGAGTAATGAACAAATACATCGTTGCCATTCTCTTGTTCGATAAAGCCAAAACCTTTTGATTCATTAAACCACTTAACTGTTCCTTCTGCCATTTTTCTACTACTCCTATACTGTAATTAAAAAAAGAATCGCTCAACATGGATGAACGATTTGGAGACGATTAGTATTTAAACTAATCAACTAATTCTGCATATTAGCGGGGGGTGGTGGCGAATGCAAGTGTTTTTTTATTTTTTTATGAGTATCCAGTTGAGGCAACGCTGTGTCAGTCTTCTGCGGGGAAAAGTCTTTTAAAGGATAACCTTTTGCACCTATTGGTTGAAACCATTGATGTGGGTAAGGGGTAAGGTTATAGTATGGCTTGTCACTCCATGCTGGATATGATACGATTTTAAGTTATCAATTTAGTTGAATGGTTTAATTTCCTCCTACAAAAAAATAGTAGATATTATGTCAAAACAAGATCTTGCTTCAGTTGTCTCCTCGGTAGCAGAAGCCACCATGATAGTTGATCATGACTGGCGGGTTATTTATTTTAATCGACAGGCTGAGGAGTTGCTCTGCCTGAGCGCAGCTAGTGTTTTGGGGAAAAATTGTCAGGATGCCTTTCAGGGCCATGAGCATTTTACTGATCTTTGCAGTTTGTATGGTCCCTTGGCCACTGGCCACTCCATGGTGGATTTTCGTATAGTGGTGGAAAACCCTATCACTGAGGAATCGGTGCCTGTTTCCGTTTCAGCCCTTCCTCTGCCTGATAATGACGGTAATCTAAGTGGGGCGCTTATTGTTTTTAGCAAGGCTCCAAGCTTGGCTGATACCACCAAGTTAGCCATGGATTCAGTGGCTGATGGTGTTTTTACTGTTGATTCTAGCTGGCAAATTACATCATTTAATAAGGCGGCTGAACTTATGACTGGCTGGTCATCTTCAGAGGTGATCGGCAAGAAATGTTGTGATGTCTTTTTGTCCAGTGGTTGTGAGGCTAATTGTCTGCTGGCGCATAGTATTTCAGATAATACTGCCATTGTCGGCAGTACGGTCTTTATTCGAACTAAAGGTGGCTCTTCCTTGCCCGTATCTATTTCAGCTGCTCCGCTGCTTGATGCTACTGGCAATGTAATTGGTGGTGTGGAGACGTTTCGTGATATCACCTCATCCATGACCAATGATCTCATTCTTGATTCCATTGCTGATGGTGTTTTTACGGTGGATCGAGATTGGCATATTACCTCTTTTAATATGGGGGCTGAGGTCATTACTGGCTATGGGGCTGATGAGGTTATTGGTAGATCGTGCAAGAATGTTTTTCACTCCAGTGTCTGTGGCGATGCCTGTGTCTTGCGTCAGTCAATCGCTGAAGGACGTCAGATTGTTGATAAGTCGATTTTTGTTAAGGGTAAGGATGGTACGTCTCGGCCTGTGTCTATCAGTGCCTCACCGTTAACAGATCATGAGGGTAATGTTATTGGCGGGGTTGAGACCTTCCGGGATATCTCTTCATCAATTAAAAATGATTTGATTCTTGACTCGGTTAGTGATGGTGTTTTTACAGTGGATAGGAATTGGCAGATTACCTCGTTTAACCGGGCTGCTGAGTTGATCACAGGTTGGCATCGAGATGATGCGATTGGTACCTTCTGTAGTGAGGTTTTTTGTTCTTCTATCTGCGGTAAATCGTGTGCTATCGCCCAGTCGATTTATAGCGGTGAGCCGGTGGCCAATCGCTCTATCACTATCCAGAGTCGCAATGGTAAGGAGGTTCCTGTATCCATTTCGGCAGCACCTCTTGTGGATCATGAGGGTAATATCTTGGGTGGTGTTGAGACCTTTCGTGATCTGTCCGTGCTCGATAATCTCCGTAAGCAGCTTACTATGCGTTATACCTTTGGCGAGATTATCTCCAAAAGTGCATCCATGCAGCGTATTTTTAACATATTGCCGGAGATTGCTCGTAGCCCCAGTAATGTTCTTATTTTAGGTGATAGTGGTACTGGTAAAGAGTTGGTGGCTCGAGCTGTGTATAATGCCAGTAACCGCAGTAAAAAACCTTTTGTTATTGTGAACTGTGGTGCCTTACCTGATACTCTGCTGGAGTCGGAGCTGTTTGGCTATAAGGCTGGGGCGTTTACGGATGCCAAGAAGGATCGGTCCGGTCGTTTTGCCATGGCAGAGGGGGGGACTATTTTTCTTGATGAGATAGGCGATATCCCTCATTCCCTACAGGTTAAGTTGCTTCGTGTATTACAACAGAAGGTGTATGAGCCTCTGGGGTCTAACGAGCCTGTCAAGGCAGATGTGCGTATTATTGCCGCTACGAATCGGGATTTGCAGGTTTTGGTGCAGGAAGGGGTTTTTCGGGAAGATTTATACTATCGGCTCAATGTTGTTAAGATTCATTTGCCGCCCTTGCGAGAACGTAAAGAGGATATCCCGCTGTTGATTGACCATTTTATCGCTAAGTTCAGATCACAACAGAGCAAAGATATTTCTGGCATTGCTGCTCAGGCAGCAGAGATTCTCATGCGCTATGATTATCCTGGTAATATTCGTGAGTTGGAGAATGTTATTGAGTACGCCTTTATTCTTTGTCCTGGTGGTTTCGTGCAGGCAGAGCATCTTCCCGAGCCCTTTGCCCCGGATGTTGCAACTCTTGATGTTGGTGGTGATGGTGTCAGTAAGGTGATCTTTTCAGATGAGCCCCTCAGCTTGGAAGAAATTGAAAAACAGGCCATTTTTTCTGCCTTGGAGCGTAACAAATGGAAAAAGATGGTCACCTGCCGGGAACTTGGTGTCTCTAAGGATACGTTGCGTCGGAAGATTAGGCGCTATGAGTTGGAAGAACCGGTCGATAAATTCTAGGGTTTGAAGTGTGCTACATGGAAACAAAATGGGTCATTTGGCAAACGCCAAATGACCCATTTTGTTTTCACCTAAGTAGCTGTGCCGGGTGGGTTATCCTACTGCCCTGCGAGCTCCGGTACCTGCCAGTTTCTGGCCAAATATCACCCAGGTGATGACTGCTTTTTTTTAGCAGTTCCTTGCTTTTCTTTTTGTTGATCCTGTGCCTTGGCCTGTTTGCGAGCTACCTTATCTCCTACCTGGTGGAGGGTGCGCGGTTCGGCCCAGTCAATTCTGGCCTGGCAACATTCATGAATATCTGCCTGACACTCTTTTACCTCCCAGCAGGGGATAAGTTTGAGTAGCTTTTTTACCCCGGGAATTGAAATCCCATGATCATGGATGATGGAACGTAGGCACTCTATCCATTGGATATCGTTAGGGGAGTACAGGCGGCGTGATCCTTTGTGGGCCGGCTTGAGTAATCCCTCCTCCTCGTATATCCGCAGGGTGCGAGGATGAACCCCGACCAGCTTTGCTGCAACACCGATGGGGTAGATCGGTAGGTCTGGTCGCAGAGGGTGCACCTCTGATTTTCTTCGGGCCATTGTGTTACCTCCTGTCTAGTAAAATCTGTAATGGGTAGGTTAAGGAAAATTGTTTTTTTACAATTTATTCCTTAACCTACCTGGAGGTTTATCTTAATGGTCTGCAGAAAGGTGGCCCTTGAATACCTTCTCGCCTACCAGGAACATGATGCCGCATAAGGCTATGCCGGCAGCAGTGATGACCCATTCCTGGATGGTCGGGGTGTAGGGGTAGAGGTGGGGCTGGCCAACGATATTCATGTTGTGAAAGAATGGGACAATCATACCAACAACAATCAGGTCGTAGCGCATGAAGAAGATGCCAACAATGCCAGACACTGATGCGGCAAACAGCATATTCATGTTTTTAGCGCGAACAGAAAGGATGAGAGTAAAGGGGAGAATCAGGCCGAGCATAACCTCACCAACCCAAAAGTTAAAAGAGAAGGGGCCGCTGAGCAGAGACATCATGGCCTCATATTTACCAGCAGGATGGCCACTGACACCACCAATCATTTTCCAGGTGGTGAAAAACATTATTACAGTCATAAGGAGCATGCCGAGTTTACCAACAGCGGTGAGGGACTTTTTGAGCTCATCACTCATCTCCCAGCCATTAGCTTTATAGGCTAACCAGTGGAAGAAGACTACAGCAGCACAGCCAGACATCATGGCAGAGGTGATGAAGTAGATCGGCATATAGGGTCCATGCCAGAACTCACGAGCGTTGAGCAATCCAAATACTGCGCCGAGGTTGGAGTGAGCCGCGACACCAGTGATTACACCAAGCAGGCCAAGAAAGGCTGCTTTTTTGTGGTCGCCCATCTGGATCAAGGCAAATTCGATGAGCATGAAAAAGAGATATGCTCCATAAAGGGTACCCATCCACCATATATTGGAGCTTAGGTTTGGAGAGGTAATGTTGTAGATGGCCATACGCCAGGGGTTTTCAATTTCAAAGGCAATAACAACAAAGCCGGAGAGAATGGTGCAGATCGCCATGAAAACAGAGCGTTTGGCGATGGGTTTGAAGCTTTCAACACCAAATACATGACCGATACAGGATACCAGGCAGAGCCCGGTTGAGGTGACGACAAAAAAGACATAGGCTGCCAGGAGCAGGCCCCATGGTACTTCGCGGGTGTTACCGTAGGCATGTTCGTGACCGACGAACATGGCTTGGAGGCCAACAGCAATACCAGCTATAGTGATAAGGCTGAGTATGGCGATGGTAGCATTATATTTACTGGACTTGACAACTGGGAGCCCCTCTTCTTTCTGGGGCAGAATTTTTGCGAGTATTTCATTCATTGCACTAACTCCTTCATGTTTGCTTTTCACTTCTCTCTAAGTGATTTATAAGCCATAACAGCTGTCGGCGGACAACTGTTCTTTGCTACAGGGGGTTAAGTGAAGTTTTCTTCATCTTCCCTGTATGCCTGAAGCACAGGTTTGATCTTGAGGTCAAAGACTGTGTGGAGTGCAGCGCAACTAATCCATATAACGAGAAAAATTAGGCCGTTCATTTGCTCCTCCTTGCTTAAAGTGAAATCAGGCTATCTTGTTTGATATATCCTCTGCCCTGGAATTGGCGGATTCTGTTGGGCGGATATGGGTCCTGCGGTGTAACTTTTTGGGTAGCTGTCTCTTTGGGTGGGCCTCCTTGGTTAAAGTGAAATATTTGCTGGTTGTATTTGCTTGGTAATTTCTTGACCGAACCTAAACTTATAAATTGTAATTGTCAAGTGTTTGCTCGGTTTGGGCATGAATTGTTTCATGAAGTCAGAGTATGGTAGTTGGCGGGAAAATGCAAGATCTTTTTAATAGTAAATTGAAATATCACATTTTTCACATAGTTTCATGGTCTTATTAACTTTTAAGTTGAATGATTTCAATGAAAAAAGAGGATTTTTGCTATTTCGGCGGAATCATAAATGTGGGAGCGAAAAGAGTGCAGGGTGATTTTTGCTGGGCGCATAATGCGTCACAGGTAAGCTAATGCTGAAATGGTGATACTAGTAATGTTTTTCGTTAACGTGCTGATATAGCGTAATGATTGATGTTTTTCATAATGAAGATAGAATTTGGCACATAACCTGCTATTAAATATAGTAATTGCTACCTCAAATATACTTATGAGAATAGCGACTCCTTGCTGAACCCAGAGGTGGCGGCCTCTGGGTTCACTTTTTTTGTACCCTCCATAGTTCCTTCTTAGTCCCCCCCCTCTGTCTTTACATTTCGGAATAAGTATTGTTTAGTTGGTTCTGCCCTGCTACTCTATGTCTCGCTATGCGTTGTGTCGAGCACTGAGCGCTTGACTTGAAGGTCTACAGGTTTGTCTGGTCTCATGCTGGGCGAAAAATGCTGCTACTTTGGGGCGCTCCTTTCGGCCCTCCCTCTCTTAAATTTTTTCTATTCCCTGGTAAGGAGAAAGCTGAACGTGAATCAATTTTACAAAAATCTGACTATTTGGCTCATCATTGGTCTGGCTGTTTTGCTCGTCATTAACATGTTTAAAGGGAAACCAGATAATGTAAATGTTATCAGTTATACCGAGTTTGTTGAGAAGGTTAATAAGGAGGTGATCACCTCTTTTACGGTGGAAAAAAATACTGCCTCTTGGACCACTTCAAACGGCAATAAATTTAAAAGCGTTTTGCCTGCTAATTCTGCCGCCGTTGATCAATTCCTGGCAAGTGGGGCTAAAATAGATATTGTTGCCTCCAGGGAACCTAGCTGGTTTGTACGATCATTAATGACCTGGTTGCCAATTTTTCTGCTGGCCATTGTCTGGTTCTTTTTTCTGCGTCCTAAGGGAGGGCAGGGTGGCGGTGGTAAGGCCATGGCCTTTGGTAAGAGCAAGGCGCAATTAATTGATGGCCAGACCTCTAATGTTCGTTTTAAAGATGTGGCAGGTATTGATGAGGCCAAAGAGGAGCTTGTTGAGGTTGTAGATTTCTTGAAGGATCCCTCAAAATTTACTGATGCCGGTGCTAAAATTCCTACCGGTGTGTTGCTTCATGGCGATCCTGGCACCGGCAAAACCCTGCTGGCCAAGGCCATTGCTGGAGAGGCAGGGGTTTCTTTTTTTTCTATCAGTGGTTCCAGTTTCGTGGAGATGTATGTCGGTATTGGCGCTTCAAGGGTGCGTGACCTTTTTGCTGAGGGAAAGAAGAAGGCACCCTGTATTATCTTCATTGATGAGATTGATGCCGTGGGGCGTCACCGTAGTTCTGGTGCTGCTGGTGGTAATGACGAGCGGGAGCAGACCTTGAACCAGCTCCTTGTAGAGATGGATGGTTTTGAGGTGAATGATGGTGTGATTATTGTTGCTGCCACCAATAGGTTGGACATTCTTGATCAAGCCTTATTACGACCAGGCCGTTTTGACCGTCAGGTTTTGGTGCCTGTGCCTGATGTTAAGGGTAGAGAGATGATTCTCAAAGTGCATGCTGAAAAAATCAAGGCTGCTGCTGATATTAAATGGCATATTATTGCCAAGGCAACCCCTGGATTTTCCGGTGCAGAGCTTGCCAATATGATTAATGAAGCAGCCTTACTGGTTGCTCGACGTGAGGGGCAGGATGAGGTGAGCATGGCAGATATTGATGCAGCTCGGGACAAGGTGATGATGGGGGCTGAGCGACGTTCCATGATTATCACTGAAGAGGAAAAACGTGTCACTGCCTATCACGAAATAGGTCATGCTCTGGTGGCCTGGATGTTGCCTGAGGCAGACCCTGTTCATAAGGTATCTATTATTCCCCGTGGCAAGGCCTTAGGTGTTACCATGCAGTTACCTGAGGTTGAAAAGCACTCCCATACCTATACTTTTCTCTTCAATAATCTCTGTACTCTGCTTGGTGGTCGTTTGGCAGAAGAGATTGTTATTGGTGTAGTGACAACTGGTGCCAGTAATGATATCGAACGGGTCACTGATATGGCTCGGAAAATGGTATGCGAATGGGGAATGGATGAGACCATCGGGCCTATGGCTTATAAGGTCAACGAGCAGACTGGCCAAGCGCCCTTGATGAGTGAGGAGACTGCTATAAAGATTGATAAGGCAGTGCATGCCTTGGTGGATAAGGCCTATGGGAAAGCTCGGCAAATTCTCGAAGATAATCGCCAACTCATGGAAGATTTGACTCTTGAGCTTATTGAGAAAGAAACGATTTCCGGCGAAGATATTAAGAAAATTGCTGGAGAGGCACGCTAGCAAATTTCTGGCCTTTGCCTCACGGTTTTTCTAGGTTTTGTTGGCAGGTCTTACTGATGAGGCGCAGGCATTGACGGGCATTTGGGTCCATGTCTGGTTGGGCCAATAACCAGTCGGCAGCATTATCCTGGATTGAGCGCAATGTTCTTTCCAGGATATGGATACGGTTTATGAGTCCGCGTTCATGGTGGGAACCTTCTGGTGGGTTTTTACGATCAGCTTCCCTGATGCGCATAACCATTTGATTAAGTAAAGCCTTGATGATGGGTAAGCTTTCGTCCAACGTGTTGGCCAGAACATCCTTGTCCATAACCAGCAACTCACAATATTCCTCTGCCTCGGCTGAGGCAGAGCGTGGTTCCCCTGTGATGATGGCCATTTCTCCCAGGATTTGCCCTGGGATCATGGTGGCCACCTGTGTCTTGTGCCCATCAACCATGTTAAAAATAGCCACCTTGCCGGTGCGGATGAGATAGGCATGCCTGCCAGGCTGTCCCTCTTTGAAGATGATTTGGCCAGGATTAAATTCAACTCGCTGTATGTTTGCTTTTGTAGAGGACATTTATAATTTTTTACCCAAATCAAGTACCTGCTTATTTATGGTAATCTTCTTTTCTTCTTGGCATAATTCGTAGCCATTGTCAAAAAAAGGCAGCAAAATCAGGGTGCTTTGTTGTGCCTGAATGGTAATGCCTGGTAAAAGAGGCAGGATGTTTCGTTTTGCCACTGCGCTGGATGCCAGGGTAAGTTTGATACTTTCTGCTGCCTCTGAGGCTGGCAGGGTGGCTGGATAAAGGGTGTTTGGCACAGAGTCTGTTGGCTCACCATCGAGCTGAGCCATGGTTATCTGGCTTGCCACGCGCAAAAATATTTTGGAGTTCATTCGGAAGGCCGGACAGTAGAAGGCCATTTTCCTATTCTCCCATTCTGCTTTAATAACCTTGGGGATGTTAGCCAGGCGGAGAAAATCAGCAAAACTTGCCAGCTTTGCACCTTCAATTTTTACCTCTAGTCGCCAGAATGGCAGGTGGATGGTATCAGCTGCCTTGCCGTGTCGAGTTATGTACTCAATCTGCTGTAAGCCATTCTGTGCGAGCTGCCAGGCTGTGCCGCAATTATGGCAAAAAAGGATAACGCTCTGTTCATGACAGTCGAGATCCCAGCCACAGTTGGGGCAGAGACTGCTTAAGAGGTGGGCATCAAAGTTTTTAGAATGCTGGGCATGGCTGTTGAAAAAATCATCGTCAGCAGGCATACGGGCCAGTGGGTCTCCTGTCACTCCATCGTAGAGGGTGTCATTGTCTCTTACCAGCGGGAGGTAGAGCTGGCTGGTTGTTTCGCCAATCCACTCTTGGTGAAGGATGCCTCTTTGGCCGATAGCGTCTTGCTGCCTCTTGCTGGCCTGCTCTAAGGCCTGTGTTGTTGATAGTTGATTTTCCAGGAAAAGACCTGACTGCTGTGCCGTGGCCTGGCGTAATTTCAGGGCCTGGGGTCTAAAGCCCAGACTTTGAGGAAGGATATTTAGTTTGACTCCTGCAAGGGTGGTGTCTACCAGGCGGTGAGTTATTCCTGAATTTTGGCAGGTAAAAAGGGCTCCTTTTAATCGTAGATATGGTACCCAGATGAGTTGCTCCCCTTCTTTTTTGCAGGGCAGGAGATAATGGGGCATTTCATTTGTCAGGATGAGCCGTACCCCGCAAAAGGGGCAGACAAGCAGGCGGCTTGCCTCGCTTAATTCACATGTGCCGCCGCATTGCGGACATTCCTGGATAACAGTGAGGTTCATCAGTTCTAGGGCCTACAGTGTTCCATCTCTCTTTTGTCTTTTTTCATGAAAGCTTCTCCCCGCAATTATTGCAAAACTGGGCACCTGGTAAATTTTCTTTGCCGCAGCCAGCACAGATCGGAGTTTGTGGTTTTTCATCGGTTGGGTGGCCACAGCGGGAGCAGAATTTGGCCGTAGGAGCCAGGTTTTTAGAACAATTAGTGCATTGTCTGAGAATTACAATTTGGTGGCCACATAGGGGGCAGAAACGAGAATCTGACGGTATATTGCCTCGACAGTCAGGGCAGGTTGCTCTTGCCTGCTGGGGCTGCTGCTGTTGGTTTGTCTGGTTGAAAAGGGCAGGCATCATGAGTCCCATTCCCATGCCCATACCTTCTCCGGTGCTGGATTGGTTTTCTGCTGCTTTTTCCATGGCTGAGGCAGCTTTAAGTTTGATGAGTTTGTCCATATCTTGAATAATATTGAGGCGGCTATGGTCATCAATGGTTTTCTGCACATCTTGGGGAGGGGTGATGGAGGTGATGTACAGGTTACTGAGATGTAAACCAAAATGACCGAAATCTGTAGCCAATCGTTCCTGCAGACCCAATGATAATTCTTCGTAGCGCCCAGGCAGGTTAAACAGGGTGTCAAGCTCCTGGCCTAGGTGGTCATTAAAACGGGAGACAATGACACGTTTTAGGTACTCACTGATCTCGGTGGTGGTAAATTTGGCCATGGTGCCGACCATGGTGTTGATAAAAAGAACAGGTTGGCTTATCTGGATGTTAAATACGCCGTGGGCACGCAGGCGGATAAGACCTAGTTCTTGGTCTTTAAAGGCCACGGGGTTACGTGTGCCCCATTTAAGGTTGGTGAATTCTTTGAGGTTGGCAAAATACACCTCGGCTCGCAGTGGGCTGGACATGGCCCAAGGGATAGAAAGGAGTTTGGTGATAATGGGGATATTGCCGGTTTTCAGGGTATGACGACCAGCACCAAAGGCATCACCGGCACGGCCTTTATAAAAGAGGATGCCAGCCTGGCTCTCCCGTACGGTGAGTTGGGCACCATATTTG
>JAOZSN010000190.1 GCA_029939635.1 Deltaproteobacteria bacterium | reverse complement strand
CGCAGCTAGATTCGTAATCATGGTCACCATTAATATCAGTAGGGAGAAAAAGTTAGCAATTGGATTACTTGATAAAGTTTTAGCTGGAGGAGTACTAATACTTCCCTCGCGCGATATGTATAAATTTCTAACTGATAGAATTGGTAATTTTCCAGAAATTGAACCTTATTTTCCCGTGTGGCAGAACCTAAATCTGAAGAGCGGTTATTTGGCCGTAATCGAAATAGAGCACGATGAATTATCGGAAGATACTCCTTTTATTCCAAAAGGAAAAGACGGGTGGGCATTGATTCAAAAGGGCTAACATATATTCTACCGAATCTATGTTATTCAGTATTTGCGAAGCGGTGTAATCGATGATATTATTATTCTGTATAACTCACACGTAACAGAAAGGCTTATTGGACATGATAGGATGATTAATGGCTCAGAAAAGTAATATTGTCAACGGGTTTTGGCAAAAATATTATCTTAAATTGTTAGAAATCGGTGTGGCTGAGCCTGTTGCACGACGATATCAGTGGTTATGTGAGAAGTTTGCTAAGAGTTCGTCTGGGCCGCTTAAAAAACGAACTGAGGAACAAAAAATCGCTTTTTGTAATTCCTTGGAAAGGCCTGATGATGGAGAGATTGTGCAGTTGGCACGAAAGGCTTTGGGTCATCTTTATGCTGACTTTCTCAATATGCCACAGATATCTTCTTCTCATGATTTGGTAAAGTTTCGAGATAAAAAAAATGATAAAGCGAAGATGTTACAATATCATAAGGAGTTAACTCGTTTTTCCACAGAAATGCGGGTGCGTCATTATGCTTTGCGAACCGAGCAATCTTATCGTAATTGGCTTGAGCGATATTTTTCTTTTCATAATTATAGTCCAGTGTCAGAGATATCATCAGCAAAGGCTATAAAAGAGTATCTTGATTATCTGGCAACAAATAGAAATGTTGCGGCATCAACCCAGAACCAAGCATTGAATGGGCTTGTTTTTTTCTTTCGTGAAGTCATGGGTATTGATTTGGCTGAATTTACTGATTTTATTAGAGCCAAAAGGCCACGGCGATTACCTGAAGTGATGACAAGAAAGGAAGTTGAGTGCCTTCTTTCCCAACTTGACGGAGTATACCACCTTATTGCAGGTATTTTGTACGGAGGTGGCTTACGTTTGATGGAATGTTTACGCTTACGTGTGCAGGATGTTGATTTTGAGAAAAAGACTATTATGATCCGTAATGGTAAGGGTGGCAAGGATCGGGTAACTGTGTTGCCAGATCGTTTTATTGCTGCGTTGCATGATCAGTTGCAATTAAGTCAGGATATTTTTGAGAGGGACAAAAAATACAAAAATGCTGCTGTCTATATTTGGCCTGCTTTGGCCAGAAAATATCCCCATGCTGGTAGAGAGTGGCCTTGGCAATATGTTTTTCCTGCTGCTCGACTCTCTTTGGACCCAGTCACTGGTACTGCAGGGCGGCACCATCTTCATGAAAGTTCTGTGCAGAAGGCGGTAAAAAAAGCAAGACAAGGGGCGGAATTAACAAAACGGGTCAGTTGTCATACCTTGCGTCATTCTTTTGCTACCCATCTCTTAGAAAACGGGGCTGATATACGGACAATCCAGGAGCTTCTCGGTCATAAGGATGTTGCCACCACTATGATTTATACCCATGTCCTGAATCGTCCTGGTATTACAGTGCGAAGCCCGGCTGATTTTTGATGATGCCTTCCTTGGCGCTATCCTTTACAAATCTCCTTCATCTCTCGTACCGCCTGGTCAATACCCACATAAATGGCACGAGCCATGACTGCGTGGCCGATACTTAGCTCTTCAATAAAGGGGATGGCGGCTACGCGGGCGGTGTTGATGTAGTTTAATCCGTGACCGGCATTGATGCGCAGGCCGAGTTCGTAGGCCTCTTCGGCGGCAGCGCTAATAAGTTGAAACTCCTCCTCCTGTTCCTCTTCACTGGTGGCATCGGCGTAGCGGCCTGTGTGAATTTCCACAAAGGTGGCACCAACCTCTTTGGAGGCGTTGATCTGGGCGCTGTCTGGATCGATAAATAGGCTTACTGGAATGCCTGCCTTTTCCATGCGGCCAATGACATCGGTAAGTTTTTCCTTTTGGCTGGCAACATCAAGGCCGCCCTCCGTGGTTAATTCTTCTCTTTTCTCTGGCACCAGGGTGACCATGTCTGGTTTTAGATCCAAGGCAATGGCAATGATCTCCTCGGCAGCACCCATCTCCAGGTTGAGTTTTGTTTGCACGGTTTCACGGAGAATACGGACATCACGATCCTGGATGTGGCGGCGATCTTCGCGTAGGTGGACAACGATGCCTACGGCACCAGCAAGTTCTGCCATAGCAGCTGCTGTGACAGGGTCTGGTTCGGTAATTCCCCTGGCTTGGCGCAGGGTGGCGACATGATCAACATTAATGGCAAGCTGAACCATAGTATTTCTCCTTTGGTTGAGATGGAGGGATAGATTTTTTTCCAGGGCAAACATCTTCTGGGCATCTTTATCTGAGCGTTCGTGGTCATAGCCTAACAGATGGACAAGGCCATGAATGAGCAGGGTTCGCAGGTGACCATGGAGGGATAACTGTTGTTCTTTGGCCTGACGTGCTGCGGTGTCAATGGATATGACAATATCGCCCAGCATGGCGACAGGCTCATTGTCCTCCATAGGGAATGAGAGGACATTGGTTGGTTTGTTTTTATGGCGCCAGGTCTGATTTAACAGGGTCATGGCCTCATCATTAATAAGAAGGAGGGAAAGTTCCTTGTCGCTGGAAGACGTCAGTGTCAGGAGTGCTACAGATATATCCTGCAGATAGGTATGGCATACATGATGAGGGCCATGGTATTCATTGCGGAGAAGGACGGTCATGGGGTTTGTCCTTTTCTGCTAGGACTCTTTTCTTTTTTCTCATATGCCTTAATAATGGACTGTACGAGGGGATGGCGTACCACATCCCCATCATTGAAGGTGGTAAAGGACAGACCCTCGACATCTTTTAAGACCTTGCGGACACTGATGAGGCCAGATGGCTGATTGTTTGGTAGATCAACCTGGGTGATGTCGCCAGTGACTACAGCCTGGGAGTTAAAGCCCAGCCTGGTCAAAAACATCTTCATCTGTTCGTAGGTGGTATTTTGTGCCTCATCAAGGATGACAAAGGCGTTGTTTAAGGTGCGACCACGCATAAAGGCCAGTGGTGCAATCTCGATCTGGTTCTGCTCAATGAGTTCTTTGGCTTTTTCAAAGCCCAGCATGTCATAGAGGGCATCTAGGAGAGGACGCAGGTAGGGGTTTATTTTTTCTGCTAGGTCTCCGGGCAAAAAGCCTAGACGTTCACCTGCCTCCACCGCTGGTCTGGTAAGGATAATGGATTGAACCTTGTGGGATGTGAAGGCGGCCACAGCCATGGCAACGGCCAGATACGTTTTGCCGGTACCTGCCGGGCCAATACCAAAGACGATATCATGACTACGGATGGCATCGATGTAACTTTTTTGGTTCAGGCTTTTAGGTGATACCACCTTCTGGCGCGCAGTAATATAGACCTGATCCAGGAAGATATCCTTAAGATCAGCCCGGGGTGATTTTTCTAAGATGTGGAGACCATAGGCCACATCCTGGGGATAGACTGGGTAGCCAGCCTCTATGAGTTGGTACAACTGCTCTAAGGTCTGGGAGGCAACCTGAATATTATGCTCAGAACCGTTTATGGTCAGAGTGGTTCCACGCGCCTTCACTGTGACATGACCATTTTTCTCCAACTCATGGAGGTTGCAGTTCAGGTCACCATAGAGCAGGCGTGCCGTGTCATTGCTGGTAAAGGTCAGCTCTTTAAATGGCTGGCTCATTGTAATTGGTTCATCATGGGCTATATCTCTAAGAAAAATTAGGAATGTAAAAACTTACCAGTGTCTTAGATTCGTTCATTTGGGACTTCGAAGCATACTGGTGCTATTATAGAAGGCTCAAATGGACGAAGATGAGGCGCTGGGAAGTTTTTACGGTTCATTTAATTTTGTTCAGTTCTGTATCAATGAGTTCCTGGATATAGGCAAGATTACGATCCTTGGACTGCACACGGTGGCCATTAACAAATATAGCTGGAGTGCCAGTGACACCTGCCTTGCGAGCCATTGCAACGTCTTTTTTTATGTGCATATTGGTTTCCCCTGTTTTTCTGTCCTTGTTAAAGGTGGCAATATCAAAACCAAGGTCTTTAGCAAATTGCTCGTACTTGGCAGGTGTCAGGGTGTTGTAATTGGCGTAGAGCAGGTCATGGAATTGCCAAAATTTTCCTTGTTTGTAGGCGGCTATGGAGGCACGGGCGGCTGCTTGGGCCTGTTTATGAAAGGAGAGGGGAAAATGTTTGAAAACTATTTTAACGGTATCTGGATTATGCTCGAGCACCTGCTCGAGTAGCGCCCCGGCCTTGGC
>JAOZSN010000060.1 GCA_029939635.1 Deltaproteobacteria bacterium | reverse complement strand
GTGGTGGCAAGATTGGTGGCATTCCAGCTCTCGAAGAGGCGTTCCTCATTATCCTCCTCCATAATTCGGGAGTCAAGATTGGCGATGAGTTCAACGTTCTGGGTGGTTACCGGTGGGGTGGACTTGCCAATGTTGAGATCGCCAATGGTGCCAGTTCTATCTCCATCGGCGGAGAGTTCCCAGCCCTGGACAAAATAGCCCATGGGGTTAATCAAGTTGCCTTCCAGGTCAAAGCCGAATTCACCAGCGCGGGAGTACATGTCGGCCACGGTGGTGTCTGCGGAGCGCAGCATAAAGAAGCCTTGCCCACCAATGGCCATGTCGGTGGGAGAGGAGGAAGACTCAAAGGAGCCCTGGGCAAAGAGGCCGTTCACCGTGGACAGGGTTACGCCGCGGCCCACCTGGCGAGAGCCGGAGGCCGTGGATACTGACTGGGAAAGGACATCCTGAAAGGTGGCACGGCTGGATTTAAAGGCCACGGTATTGACGTTGGAGACGTTGTCGCCCAAGACGGACATGGCATTACCCATGGTGGTGAGCCCGGAGATGCTTGAGTATAATGAACTTGAAATTGCCATTCTGAGATTCCTCCCTTATGTTTTTTAGCTATAAATTGCACAAATTAAAGACAAAAAAAGTAGTGTAAATTTGGGCAATTCGTAGCAAAAGCTGTTTTCTTATATTTTGATTTCTATCTTTAAATAACGCCAATTACAGCCGCTACCTCGGCAGGGATGTAATTGTCCAGTACCAGCCGGGCTGAACCTGTTTCATAATCAACACCAGTGACCTTACCGGAGGTACGATACTCAGCTGCTATCTCCTGACCATTTTGGCTGTAGGCCTTGATTTGGAATGAGTAGGCTCCGTCCTCCACATGTTTGTCCAGCATGTCTGTACCATCCCACTCTAGGGCATGGCTGCCCATGGACTGGCGGCCTAGATCGATGATTTTCTTTAAGCGGCCGGCACTATCGTATATCTCTGCCACTGTCATTTCGGCATCCTCTTCCAGTATAAACTCGCCCTGGCCCACATCTTCACCGGTAACACCTATGCCATTGCCATAGATGCGCACATCTTTGTCAAGTAAGGTGAGGAGTTGCAGGTTGTTCTGTGAGGTTTGGTATTCCAGCAGTTTTTCCATATTGTCGGCCATCTTCATGGTGGCCTCCATGTTGGAGAACTCGGCAAGCTGGGAGGCCATTTCATTACTGTCCATGGGTTCCATAGGATCCTGATACTGGAGCTGGGTGATGAACAGGGTCATGAAGTCAGCCTGGTCAAGCTCTGCCTTGCCTGTGGTTTTCATCTCAGTCTGCATTCCTGCGGATAGAGTAGGATCTATTGCGGTCGTCATTGGGGGTACCTTCTAAACAAAGAGCGAGAGGCCGCGTTCGTCGTTATAGGTTAAGGACTCGGCATGATGATAGAGCACCGAATCAGGTAGGTCCTCAAGGGTGTCGGCTGTTAATTTTTCACCAGACCAACTGGCCATCTCAAAGCGTTGCCACTCCTCGTTGCCCTCATCACCCTGGCCCACTGAGACATTAAGCTGGCCTAGGGTAAAACCTTTTTCTTCCATGTTCTGGCGAAACTCCTCCATGGAGCTTTCCAAGGTTTGCTTGACCCTGCTGTTTTCCATGGTGAAGGAGACCGATAACTGTTCGTTGCGCAGGGAGATGTCAACCTTGACCTCGCCTAACTCGGCTGGATGCAGTTTGAGCATGAACTGGTGTTCACCACTGCGTAAGCCGCGAGCTGCAGCCATGGAAAGTTGGTTGAAAATCTGCTGCTGTTGAAACTGAGTGAATTGGCGAGGTGTCGGCGCAGGACTCGTTGGCTCCGTGGGTGTCGTCAGGGCGGCCGGGTCATTGGTGGCGGAAGATAATGGCTGTTGATCATGTTGCGAGGTTTGGTTGGTCAGCATTTCGTTCTGCTGGCCCAGGGCGAGATTTAACTCCTGAAAGCCATTAGATGTCGTTTCCTTACCTTCAGAGGTGGCAACCACCCGGTGCAGCCATTTTTGGATATCTGTTTGTAGTTTTTCTTCCTCAGCCAGCATACCTTCTTCATAACGCAGCTTTGTTTGGTCAAAGAGGTCAAGGAGGTTTTTATACGCCTCACCCATGGATTCTTGCACAACCGGGATCATACCCGTCGTCTTTTGACTGAAACCAGCCTGTGACAGGATTTTATCCAGGTCGGCAAGAAATGCCGGGGGATTTATTTTAGGCTGGTCATTTTTGACCAGGGTGATGGTTTTGTCCAACAGGGCCTGCAGGCGTTCAAGATCAAAGAGGGGGGCCTTTTCATGCAGGGTCTCTGGTAGTAACTCTAACTGTTCGCCCAGGTTGACGCCTGCCCTGGTCATGAGGGCTTGCAGTTGTTCTGTTTCCCATGGCGTGAGGGGGGTGAGGGGGGCGTCTATTTCAATGTCAAGTTGGGCCAGGGCTGCCTGAAAGCGTTCCAAATTAAGGACACCATCCTGCTCGACACTAAAATCAGCAATCTTGCCAATCTGTTCAGTGCTCAGGCCTATTTTCTCAAGGAGGGTTTCCAGCATGGGCAGATCTGTTTCCAGAGTAGTGACGGGCTGATCGTTTTCAAAGCTGGCAAAGTGGCTGATAAGGGTCTGCAGAAAATCCGCCAGTTCTGTTTCACCACTGTCGCTGGTAAATTGGCCCATTAGGGTGGATATATCTGTTTCGTCCATGCCGGCACTTAATGCCAGCTGTTGGAGAAGATCACCATCAGGCATTTCCACCTGCCATTCACCAGGGCCTATCTCTTTGTCCTGGGCCATATTCTGCAGTTCTTGCAGTAACATGGCAAGAAGATCAGACACGGGCAGCTCTTCACCACTGACTGTCTCCTGCTCCTGGGGGATATCCGTATCCTTTTCTTTTGGCGGGACTGTGCGTTCCGATCTCTCCTGTTGGGTTCGGACACCGAGCTTGTCATCGTGGCGGTCCTGTTTTTCTTGGACCTTGCGCTCAAGGTGGTCGGAAAATTTATTGCCGGAATCCACGCGACTGCGGGATGGTTCAATGGGCCGTTCAGCTCCCTGCACAGGGAGTACTGGGGTCATGATATTGGACACGATCTTCCTCCGTAAAGATGGTGGGTGGTACGTTGTAAGGGGCAAAGTGGAGCGGATGTTTTTGCCGCTGCCACATCTGTCAGGCTATATTGCAATGGCTATGCCATACCTGTGTGAGGGGAGGAGAATTAGCTTTTCTGCTGTGAAGTTAAGATGTTACGTGTGGTTCGTTGGCAGGGGAACTTGTTCGATCCGCAGGGTGGGCAATAATTTCCTGGGGAGGTGAGAGATTGTTTAGAATGGTCTGGCAGGGGAAGAAAGTTCTTTATGGGGTGGTGGTGCAGGTTGGAGAATTTAAGGAAGGATATCGAGGGTGTGATGGGAAAATTGCAGGAGAGAAAATCTTGGAGACGTGGTTTTACGAGATGCGACCTAGCAGGCGGCTGACTCGGACAGCTTTTTCTGGTCCCAGTTTGGGGATGATCTTGGCCACCTGCTCTTTTTTCATGGCACGCAGGATCTTCGCAACATTACGGTCTTCCATCTTGTTGAGCAGTGGAGCCACTTTCGAGGCGCTCATGGTGGCGTAGACCTTGATAAGGTTGGTGAATTCTTGGCTTTGCTTGGTTTCTAGTTCTGTGAGTGCGATTGAGATTTTCTGCTGGATTTTTTTGATTTCGGTCAGCTGTTTCTGGATATTTTTTTCCAGAGCCGCCACCTCTTGCTCTCGCAGGGTAACAGCCTTTTCCTTGGCCGTCACGGACTCGGCTCGTTTTTTTAAGGACAGGGAAAATGCCGCCTCTTCCTCCGATGCCTTCACGGGCTTATTGGCGGCAAGGGCAGGCTGAGCAGTCAAGAGTACACCCATTGCTAAGGTGATGAAGAGATCTTTTTTTAAGGGAGATATGGAGGGCATTGCGGGAATCCTTTTGTTTTTACTTCTTGTTCTTAAATCGTAATACCGCCATTTCATCACTTTCATCCTGCTCTTTTTTGAGTTCTTCCTGCTGGTATTTCAGGAGATCCCTTTTGCGGATGGTGTCAATGATCTTACGATTTTTTACTGCCTCAGCCAACTGGTGGCGTTTTTGGTCTACTACGTGTTGCTGGCTGGCAATAGTTGTGGCCAGGATCTTGCTTTGGAATTCCTTGGCGCGAATCGACTCCATATAGAGTTGCACCATAGCACCACTCATGGACGTCGTCTTTTTTTTGTCCAGGGCAGTAAGCATGGCCTGCCGTTCCTCGCCGTGGCCTTCAAGGGTGACCTTGTGGTTGTGGAGGATGGTTTGCTCTCGTCCCAGCGCAAGCTGAGCCTGCTCCTCCCTGTTTAATCGAATTTTATAAACGGCTTCAAGGCGAAAGGTGAACATTATAACAGTTGCATCAACCTTTGACTGCTTTCCTCCATGGTGGATTGTTCGTCCACCTTCTGGCGTAGATACTCATTTATCTGCTCAATCATGCCAATGGCTTTGTCCAATTTCGGGTTGGAGCCTGCTGCATAGGCCCCAATATTAATGAGATCCTCGGAACGGCGGTAGGTGGCCAGCATTTCAAGTAATTCGTGGGCCTTGTCCACCTGTTCGTCACTTACCACATCACCCATACAGCGACTGACGCTGCCCAGGATTTCAATGGATGGATAATGACCCTGGTTGGCGAGATCACGGGTTAAGACAACATGACCATCTACGATGGAGCGTACGGCATCGCCGATGGGTTCGTTCATATCGTCACCCTCAACGAGTACTGTGTAGATACCGGTAATACTGCCCTTATCCATACAGGTTCCTGCCCGCTCCAGCAGTTTGGGGAGCTGGGAAAAGACCGAAGGTGTGTAACCCCTTGATGTGGGCGGTTCACCGATGGCCAGGCCAACTTCACGGCTGGACATGGCAAAGCGAGTGACAGAGTCCATCATCATAATAACATCGCGTTGCTGGTCTCGAAAATATTCTGAAATGGCCATGGCCAGATAGGCACCGCGCATGCGCACCAGGGGAGGTTGGTCAGATGTGACCACCACCACCACAGAACGGGCCATACCTTCTGGCCCTAAGTCTCGTTCAATAAAATCTTTGAGCTCTCTGCCGCGCTCACCAATAAGGGCGATAACGCTGACATCGGCGGCGGTATTACGGGCAATCATGCCTAGGAGGGTTGATTTGCCCACTCCGGAACCAGCCATAATGCCAATACGTTGCCCTTTGCCCAGGGTAAGCAGACCATTGATGGCGCGTACCCCCACATCAACAGGTTCAGTAATCCGTTCCCGGCTCATGGGGTTTAATGGTTCGGCGTAGAGGGGGTAGGTTTGCTCGGTGAGCAATGGCCCCTTGTTATCCATGGGGTTGCCCAGACCATCAATGACTCGGCCCAACAGGCCCATACCTACCTGGGCTGTGGCCTGATCTGTAATTTTATGAATGGTGCTGCCCGGTTCCACTCCACGCATTTCGCCCAAGGGCATGAGCAGCACCTTGTCTTCCTTAAAACCCACCACCTCGGCAGGAATACGTCCCTCACCCTGGCGAATTTCCACCTCACAGATTGAACCCACCGGCAGGCCTGGGCCATGACTCTCAATGACCATACCAATAACCTGGCTGACCCGTCCCGTTATGGAGATCAATTCGGCATTTTCAATGGCCGTATGGCAGGGTTTAAGGTTCATTTTCCTTTCTAATCAGTTTCTGCTAAGGCGGCCAAAAATGATTGTTCAATGGCCTGATTTAATTGTTCCTTGCAGTTTTCCAGACGTGCATCAATGGTGCCGAAATCTGTTTCCAGCAGGCAACCTCCCTGACTGATGGTGAGATCTTCCATGAGTTCAATATTGTCAGCACCTTGGAGAAAGTTGGGGTCGTCGAGGCTGGCATCTTTAATGCGTTGAAAATCATCTGGATGGAGGTGGACAATAACGCTTGATTTGGCCACCACATAGTGGAGTGCCTTATGGAGGCATTTTTCAATGACCAGATGGTTCACTGATACCTCATGATTTACCAGGCGATCCACCATGGCCTTAATCAGGGGCAGCAGTTCCGCCTCGTATTGCTGGTTGATTCGTTGCCGTTCCCCTTGTAGTTCTGTGATGAGGGCAGTGACCTGGGCAATTCGCTCATTATAGGACTCTTCCCCTATCTTCTTGCCTTCAGTCTCCCCGGCAGCAAAACCTGTATCATGGGCCTCTTGTTTAATACGTTCAACCTCTGCCGTGGCCTCGGCGATCATGGCCTTGTTTGCCTGTTTTATTTCTTCTTGCTCCTGGCGCAACAATTCAACAGGGTCGGGGCCAGCAGCCTCAATCTCATCCTCAGCCATGAGCAGTTCATAGGAGACAAAACTATCATCATCCTTAACTGATTTCTCTTCTAACTCAACAATTCCAGTCAAAACAATAGGCTCCCAAAACCATAATTTTCAAGGGCTAAAGGTGTAACCTTTTAAACGAATTCGTCTTCGCCTCCACCACCTGCCGACAGTTGAAGCTTGCCTTCCTGCTCCAGTCTTTTGGCAATCTTGATAATGGCCTGTTGGGCGGCTTCCACATCCTTGATTCGGGTGGGCCCCATGATCTCCATGTCTTCTCTGAGCATTTCCACGGCACGTTGTGACATATTGCCAAATATTTTTTCTTGGAGGTCGTCGGAGGAGGTTTTAAGGGCCAGTTTAAGATCATCAGTGGATACCTCTTTGAGGATGGCCATGACACCACGGTCATCAACACCCAAGAGATCCTCAAAGACGAACATGAGACGCCTGATCTCTTCAGCCAGAGTTTCTCGTTGTTCCTCAACACCTTCCAGAACCTGGGCCTCTAGGGCGCGATCAGCATTGTTGAGAATCTCGGCAACGGTCTCTACTCCACCAAGGCGCTGGCCTTCCATGCCCTCTACACTTAATAACTCTTCTTGCAGGACGCGATCCACCTCAACGAGGATCTCCGGGCTTACCTTGTCAAGCTCTGCCATGCGCATAACCACCTCTACCTGTACCTCTTCTTTAAGGTCGGCCAGGATGGCGGCAGATTGGGTGTGTTCCAGTACGGCCAGCACCAAGGCCACGGTTTGGGGGTGTTCATTGCGCAGGAAGTTGACTAAGATTTTTGGCTCAAGCTTGCGTGCTTTTTGAAACAAGGTGAGACGCCAGTCGGAACGGATTTCACCCAATATTTCTCCTGCTTTATCAGAGGGCAGAGCACGGCGTAGGGCCGTTTCCAGCAGGTCATCGCCGGAGAGGAATATTTCACCACCACCCTCATCGGTTTTGAACTCTGCCAATAATGCCGCCACATCATCATTGTCAACCCGGTCGACTTTGGCCATCTGGCGGCCAACCGAACGAATCTCTTCATCATCAAGGCGTTTAAAGACTTGAGAGGCATAATCTTCCCCTAGCATGAGCAGGAAGATAGCTGCTTTTTCAGGGCCGGTCAGGTTGTCGGAAGATCCATCTTTTGCAGGCATGTGGCTTCAGGTTTCAGGTTTCAGGTGTCAGGTGTCGGGGGTGGCAGAGGGGGGCAAATTGACCCCTGAAACCTGACACCAGACACCTGTTGTTTCTTTTTCTACATCTCTTCCCGGAGCCAACGGCGAACCAGGTCAGCAGCGCGGTCAGGATCACTCTGGGCCAGCTTAAAGATGCGCTCTTTATCTGACATGCCCATGGGGGTAAGGGAGAGATCCTCTGGTGTCTCACCATCTGCCATTGCTAGTTCCTTCTGGGCCATATCAGCAGCGCGTTGGGCTGCTTCATGCTGGCTGGCCATGAGGCGGAAGAAGGGGCGGATGACAAACATGACAAGACCTAAGGCCATGATAAGCAGGACAAGGGGCAGGGCTAGACGGCTTATCAGGCTGCCATATTGGCTGATAATGTCAGGTTGGGGTTCCATGTAGGAGGAAAGATGGAAGGGCATGGAAACAACCTCCACCTGATCTCCTCGTTCAGTATCATAGCCCACAGCGTTACGGGCCATTTTGATAAAGGTGGCAATCTCTTCAGGGCTGCGAGATTGGAATTCTTTACTTACTTTACCCTCGGTCTCCACCTCTTTGTAGGTGCCATCCACCATGATGGCGACACTGAGCTTGGTGATAACACCTATGGCTTCTGTTTTACGGGTGGTTTTTTTGCTGATCTCGTAGTTTTTGGTAATGTTGTCTCGTTTGAAACCAGCGCCGTCACCACCGTCACCACCAGTTTCAGTGAAGGTTGCTAATTGTCCTTTGACGCCGGGAACCCCTGCCTGGTCACTGGCAGCACCATCCCTTTCTTGTAAGATCTGCTCACTACGCACGACCTGCATTTCTGGATCAAAAACTTCTTCGGAGGAATCAATATGGTCAAAATTGACATCGGCAGTGACTCGGGCGATGACCTTGTTGACGCCCACCACTTCTTCAAACATTGATTCTAGTTTTTGACGCATATTGCGCTCGATTTTTTGCTGATATTCGAGCTGGGTGGCAGAGAGAAGGGAATCTTCATCGCCCTCCTTGCGAAAGAGTAAATGGCCTGCGGTGTCAACTAGGGTAATGCCCTTCTCGGTAAGTCCTGGTATCGCACTGGCCACCAGGTTGACAATGGCACGAATCTCTTCTTTTGAGAGTTTATCACGACCGGTCAGGGAGACACTTATGGAGGCTGATGGAGGTCTGGTATCCTCCACAAAGACCGATTCCTTGGGTTGGGCAATATGTACCCTGGCGGATTTTATTTTTTTGAATTGGCTGATGGTGCGGGCCAGCTCTCCTTGGGTGGCTCGTTGGAAGTTGAGACGCTGAACAAAATCAGTGGTGCCGAAGCTGGTCTTGTCAAAGAGTTCAAAACCGATACCACCGCCGCGCGGTAGTCCGGCACCAGCCAGATCAAGCCGTGTTTTATAAACGGCTGCACTTTGTACCATGATGGCGGTGCCATTTTCGGCTAATTCATATTTAATGCGTAACTCGTCAAGTTTGGTGACAATTTCACCAGCATCTTCAGCTGCCAGGTTACTAAACAGCACTTTCATTTCTGGCTTGCTGGAGACAAGGGTGAGAGAAAGCAGGCCAATAAGCACTGCTCCCACCAGGAGTCCAGCAATGATTTTTTGAGTCTTGGTCAGCCCTTTGAGGAGATCAAGGGCCTGGGTGAACATTTCTTTTGCGCCAGCCATGGATTGATTTTCCAGGTTTCAGATTTCAGGTTACAGGTTGCGGAGGTAGTATCATAGCGAAAGAGAATAGTACTTCCCTGTCACCTGATCCCCGGCACCTATCTTTTATACTTGCATCCGCATGATGGTTTGATATGCATCAAGTCCTTTCTGTTGCATGCGGGTAAGCATGCGAAAGGAAAGGGTGGATTTTTCCATGGCAATCATGGTTTCGTGGATATTGGAGTGCGCACCGGTTACCAGGCCTTCACTCATGGCACTGCCATGTTGCATGGTCTCATTTACCGATTCCAGTGACTTCTTGAGGATATCACCAAAACCTGTGTCGGCCACAGGGCCTTTACCGGTGGATTTAAACGGCTGAGCTACATTCTGTATCTGGGTTAGAGGGAGTGTTTTCATAGTTCGATATCTTGCTGTTCGTTGTTTGTTTACCTACTTATATCCAAGGCTTTTAATGCCATACTCTTAACTGCATCCAATGCCGCGACATTTGCCTCATAGCCACGTCTGGCGGCAATCATATCCACCATTTGTTCGGCCATATCAACATTGGGGAACTGGACAATGCCATTTTCATCTGCATCAGGGTGGGATGGGTCGTATATCTCTTTAAATGGCTTATCATCTTCTACGACCTCGGTGACCTCTACTTTACGTAGACGCGCTTCCGCAGAGTGTAGGCTGGCGTGGAAATCAGGCATGGGTTTTGCCGCAAAGACCACTGACTTGGCACGGTAGGGACCGCCCTCAATGGTGCGGGTGGTATTGGTGTTGGCTAGGTTCATAGCCGTGATGTTGAGCCTGGCTCGTTCAGCCTTAAGACCTGAACCACTTATTTTCATGGCAGTGAGGATGTCCATTACATGTCTCCGTATACGTTGTCTAGTGCCTGTCCAGAAATGACCTGTTTCTGGACAGACACTATCTAAGGCTACCCCGAAGGGATACCTTACTTGCCTGCTTCATCAATGGCATATTTAAGGCCGGCAAACTTTTTGGCCATGATCTTGGTGGCGATTTCGTACATCAGTTGGTTTTCTGAGAGTTTAACCATTTCTTCATCAAGATCCACCGGTCGTTTTTCTTTGAAATATTCACGGCTGATACCTTCTTCCACAGGGTCAAGGGCAATATGCTTACTGTCGGTGCGACTCAGTGCGCCGTTTTGCAGGGTGGATTGCATCACCTTGGCAAAGGGGAAATCCTGACTGGTGTAGCCAGGGGTTTCCATATTAGCGATATTTGACTGGATGAGTCCCTGGCGTTCGTAGCGGAGATCCATAGCTTTACTTATGTTAGCCATGGCAGGGGTGAAAAGTTTGTCGAGCATCATTGTCGTATGGGTGCTTTTGGGTTGAATGTGTATTGAAAACGGGAAAATAAGTTCATTCTGCAGGGAAGAAAAGCAAAGAGCGTGCCGCGCAGGGCAGGAATAGAGGTGTTTAGTGAGGAGAAGGCAGGGGAGGTGTTGCTAACAGCTTGAACTTATTGTCTAAAAAATTAGCTGATAATACCTTTGGAGCGGTACTCGTTGAGTTTGTTGCGCAAGGTTCGGACTGAAATGCCGAGCATCTTGGCGGCATGGGTGCGATTATTGTCAGTTTTTTGGAGGGCATGCAGGATCATTTGACGCTCTACATCCTTCAGGGCGACAACAGCACCATCACTGGTCACGGTCTGAATCGCTGCCTCTTCTGTGGCTGGTACGCTGGCAGGCCATTCTTGTATTACTTGCTGGTTAATAGCATTTTCCTCACTCTCTATGTCATCCCAAAAGTCTTCCAGTATATAGCTGGGGCTTTGGTTGAGCAACACAGCCCGTTCAATAACATTTTCCATCTCCCGTACATTTCCTGGCCAGTCATAGGTCAAGAAACGATTCTGGACCTGTTCGGAGTATGGTTTTAGCTCCTTATTATACTGCTGAGAAAATTTCTCTAGGAAATGGTTGGCCAGGATGGGAATATCGCCGGGCCGCTCCTGCAGGGAGGGGAGGTGGAGGGGGATGACATTGAGGCGGTAGAAAAGATCAGCGCGAAAGCTGCCTTCTTTCACCATCTCTTCTAGGCTGCGATTGGTGGTGGCGAGGACATGGACATCCACCTTGACAGGGGAGGCGCCACCCAGGCGATCCACCTCCTCCTCCTGCAGGACACGTAATAACTTGGCCTGCAGGTGCAGTGGTACCTCGCCGATCTCATCAAGGAGGATGGTGCCGCCATGGGCCAGCTCAAATTTGCCCTTTTTGGCCACCACAGCTCCGGTGAAGGCCCCCTTTTCATGGCCGAAGAGTTCACTTTCCAGTAGACCCTCGGGCAGGGCGGCACAGTTCAAGGCGACAAAGGGTCCATTGACCCGGTCACTTTCATTGTGCAGGTAGCGGGCAAAGACTTCCTTGCCTGTGCCAGAGGCACCAAGGATGAGGACAGTGGCCTTGCTTGAGGCAACATGCTTGGCGCGAATCATTAATTTCCGTAAGGACTCAGAGTTACCCACAATGGGTTTTTCCTTGCGCAGCCTGTGTTGTTGGCGGGGGGGAGTGATAAGGTTGTTGATTGGGGTCAACCCTTTCTGTTGCAAGATAAGTGCAACGGTGGCCAGGATGGCATCCCGTTGAAAGGGTTTGAGGATAAAATCATGGGCACCCAGACGCATGGCCTCAACTGCCGTATCCACTGAGGCGTGGCCCGTAACCAGGATGACCGGTAGTTCTGGTGTGGCGGATTTGATTTTTTTGAGCAGCTCCATGCCACCTAGTTCGGGCATTTTAAGGTCGGCTAAGACTAGGTCTGGTGTTGTTTCCTGCATCATTTCCAGGGCCATGGCACCATTTTCAGCCGCCATGACGTCATACTGCTTCTGGCTCAGGGTTTCAAACATCCTGATCCGGGCAGTCTGGTCATCATCAACAATGAGAATCTTTTTGGTGGTTGTTGCGAGCAAAGAAATTTTTCCTGGGGCTATCTTTATGGGTAGGTTGAAAAAAATACCAAATTATTCAAGACACTGGTGAGATACTTTCCTTGAACCGTAAACTGAAAACTGTAGTTATTCAAGCATCCCTTTGACGCCGTTCATAGCTGTTTTTATTTTGGCCTGCTCCAGGCGTATTTGCGCCTGGCTGGTGATTTCTGCGGCAGGGCCGGTGCTGGCATTTTTGAAATGGGCCAGGGCCTCATTGCGTTTATTTTGACCCGCCAGAAGATCTCCCATGTGCAGGTGGCTGGTCTGGGCTGCTCTGGATGATTCTGGCAGATCCGCAGTCAGGGCGGCTCGGTAGGCAGTCAGGGCAGCTTTGTCCTTTTGTTGCAGGAGTAAACTGTCACCTAGTCGGGCATACCACGTCTGGATAGTTTCTGGGGGCAGCCATTGGTTTTTCTTGAAAATGGCCAGTTGCTCACCACATTTTTTAGGATCCATTTCCAGTAGCAGGCGGAGATAATCCTCGCCAAAAATAGCGCGATCAGGGGATACCTTTCCTCCTTCCACCGCCATCTTATAGAAGGTTAAGGCATCATCTGGCCGTTTCTGCGCCTCACGCAGGTGGCCACTGAGCCAGTTTACCTTACAGAGGCTCGGTTTCTTCTGGTAGATCTGGCGGAGATATTTCAATAATCTCTGGCTTGAGTGGATGTCATTATTGGCTAGATAGACCTGGGCCCTTTTTAAGTAAAGATCACTTTTTTCCTCTTCGTTCATCTCTAGGGCCATGGCCCGGTAGTAGATGACTGAGGCTTGGTCATAGAGTCCCTCGGCGGCAAAGGCAGAACCTATGATAGTGAGGAGCGAGGCTCTAGGATAGGTACTGATCGTCTTAAATTCTTCCTCGTAGAGAGTGCGAATGGCCTCATGGTTTTTGTCGGCCAGCAGGGGTTCGATCTGCATGAAAAGAATTTTACCCAACCAATCTTGCACCCTGTTTTTTTCCTGGTCACTGGTTTTGTAACGCAGATATGCCTTGCCCATGGCGTAGGCAGCTTCATACTCTTGGCGTTCCAGATATCTGTCAAAGAGGGCAAAACGTGCCTCTTGGGATACTGGATTGGTGTACAGGTCATCCAGGATGGTTTGGAAAATCTTGTCGCCTTTCTTGGCGACAAAGGCAGCTTTTTTTCGCTCAGACATGCGGTCAAGGCGGGCAGCCTTAAACTGCGCCAGTCTAAATTGGCTGATAATAACGAGTTTGTTTTGTTCTGAGCCTGCCGCAATAATGCGCTGGTAAAATTGTTTGGCCAGTTCGATCTGGCCCTCGGCCATGAAACTTTCTGCCAATTCAAAGTAAATAGCATTACTGATATTTGCCTGGTCAGCTATGTTGATATAATGGAGGAGAAAGCGGCGCCCCTCTTTGTTGCTACCGACGCGTAGAGATGCGATACCAAGATTTTCCAGGATTGACGGGTCATGCACATAGAAGTCAGGGTTTTGGTGCAGGATACGGAGCAGAATCCCCAGGGAATTATGCCATTCACCCTTGGCAAAATAGATATGACCGAGGCCGGCTTGACCACGGAGTACATAAAAATGATCGCTACTCAGTGAAAGTAGGGCATAATCTTCCCTGGCCCCCTGTAGCTTGTTAATTCGTACTCGACTTTGGGCTCTTTTCCAGCGAGCCAGATCTGTTTGGGGGTGGGGACGATAATTTTTAAGGAAGAGGGTGTAATAGTTGTTGGCCTCGCGAAAATATGCAGAGGCAAAATAGGTATCAGCCATGGCAAGATAGGCGTCAGCTATATGGTCAGAGGCTGGGAAGGCAACGATGAAGCGCTGGTACAATGCTCGTGCCTTGCTGAAATCATGATCGGCAGCTTCTTTGGCTTGTCGGTGATAGAGGGTGGCAGCGTACCACAGCGCTTCAGCTGTCTTGGCGTGGTCAGGATAGGTTTTGGCAAAATGAGAAAAGTAGAGAGCGGCCTGGCCGTCATCACCTTGTTTACGAAAATCGCTGGCCTGTTGCCAGAGATTATTCTGTCGATTTTCGATCTGTTTCGGAGTGAGTTGAACCGCAGGCTCATCTCCGGCCCAGGCAGGCAGGATACTAAGGGCTGAGAAGAGGAGCAGAAAGAGGTATTTCATGATTGGCAGTAATCGGGCTAGGGGAAATTACTCAATATTTCTTTAAGATTAGATAGAGCGAAACTATTGCCACATTAGTAATGCAATGTTCGATATTTTTTAGCAGGCAAGAACTTCTGTTTTCTTGATACTTGACACCTGATCCCCGATCCCTGTCTTACGGTTGCTTAACAATACCGTGTCGTTTCATCTTCTCCAGCAGGGTGGTTCTATTTACCTTGAGCAGTTTTGCTGCCCGATTTTTTACCCACTCTGTCTGCCCTAGGGCCTGAATAATCAGTTTGCGCTCATAATCAGCAATAACCTCACTAAGACAAAAACCACTGTCTGGTATCTCATTGATAACTGCTTCGCAGGGGTGACTGAGGGGTTGATCAAGGAGACGAGGAGGAAGATCCTCAATGGTAATTTCTTCACCAGAGGCAAGAATCACCATGCGCTCAATGGTATTTTCCAATTCACGGACATTACCTGGCCATTCATAATTGATGAGCCGATCCATGGCTTCTTGGCTGATACCATGGAGTTGACGCTGCTTTGCCGAGCAAAATCGTTTGAAAAATGCGTCGACCAGCAGGGGAATGTCGCTTTTGCGTTCCCGTAGGGGGGGGCTCTCTATGGGGATAACGGTGAGGCGGTAAAAAAGATCCTCGCGGAAGGTGCCCTTGCGCACCTCTTCTTCTAGGTCTCGGTTGGTGGCAGCGATGACTCTGAAATCAGAGGCTATGGTCTTGGTGCCACCCACTCGTTCAAATTTCTTTTCCTGCAGAACCCGCAGTAGTTTTACTTGCAGGACAGGGCTCATCTCCGCAATTTCATCAAGGAATACGGTACCACCATCGGCCATCTCAAAGCGGCCAATACGGGTGCGTAGGGCATGGGTAAAGGCCCCCTTCTCGTGGCCGAATAATTCACTTTCCAATAGCTCAGCTGGGATAGCCCCACAGTTAACCGGCACAAACATTTTTCCTCGGCGGGAGCCGCAATTATGAAGGGCCTGGGCAATGAGTTCTTTGCCTGTGCCAGATTCACCGAGGACGAGAACTGTGGTGTCGGTATCACATACCTTCTCCACCATGGTGAACACCTGGCGGATTGATGGGCTTTTGCCAATAATATTATGGCTCGGTCGGGCAATTTTCATGGCTTTTGGGGCATTCTCTTGGATTGGTAAGACTTCTGCCGCTGATGTGCTGTTCATATTCACCTGCTTGTGGTACTATCAACCCGTGCCAGGGGTGTTTTTTTGACAGCAGTTCCGCTAAGGGCTGGTGTCAAAATTAAGACGCCCTTGCTTTTTGAGCGCTGGAAACTAGTTTACTAATAATGCTGTTCAGCAAAGAAAAAATGATGTAACTCAATGATTTCCTTTTCTTCTTAGCCTTTGGTATATAATATTCGTTAAAAGGGTGTCAATTTTTTTAACATGGCTTTGTGGTAGGTTTTCGGCTCGTTCTGTCATCTTATCCTCTGTTTTGTGAAAATGTTTTACTATTCCAGGTAGTTATTTGGAAACGAGGTGATTTGTGACAGTGTTTTTTTTTTAGCTGTCTCGGCATCCTCGCCCCTTAAACCTTTAGCCTCTAACCTTTAGTAATATTATGTCTTCTGAGAATAACTCGTTTGAAAACAAGGCAATGATTGAGATTGTCAAGGTTTCCAAGACGTACCCGCCGGATATTCTGGCCCTTGATAATGCTTCCCTGGTACTGAACAGGGGAGAGATTGTCTTCTTGACAGGTGCCAGTGGAGCAGGGAAAACTACCCTGCTTAAACTCCTTTGTTTTCTTGAACAGCCCACCAAGGGTGTTATTGAAATTGATAGCAAGGATGTTAGCACTCTGTCGGCCTCGCAGTTGCAAATGCTCAGGCAGCATATTGGCGTGGCGTATCAAGATTTTCGGCTCCTGGCCAAACAGACTGTGTATCAGAATATTGCCTTGGCCATGGAGGTA
>JAOZSN010000189.1 GCA_029939635.1 Deltaproteobacteria bacterium | reverse complement strand
TACGGTGGGAAAATCACTTCTGGTAAAGGCCTCTTGTTCGAGGCAAGATATTTCCGAAGAGCCCTTTGCCGCTGAGACTGGTGTTTTTGGTATCTTTGCCCAGGGAAGGAATACTATATCTGGGCATCCTCGTTCTCCACATTTTAAGGGGCTTCCCTATTATAATGAAAATGGGCAGGTGGGTGGTTTCTACGGTGTGGCCCTGGAGTGTCAGGATGGGCAAAAAAAATATTACCTCTGTGTTGATCGAGATGATACCGAGCCCTGGCAGGAAGAGGAAAAGGCTTTAGTGCGCGAAACAGCGGCTAAAATAGCTACCGACCTGTTTTTTGTGGAGCAATTTGCCCTGATGGACAGGGATAGACAGGCCACCAGTCAGGTTTGCCTGGCCATGCAGGAGTTAAATACTGCCCTGGGCCAGAAAACGGCCTTTGATGCGGTGGAACGGGCTATACGTGATCTCACCGGGGCAGAATTTATTGCCCTGACTCTGGTGCAGGATGATTTTCATGCCATTGTCCGGGCCTCTGGTTCTGGGGCTAGTGCAATGGAAGGTGAGCAAATCCGCCGGAGTGAGGCCGGGCTTATCGAACAGGTGGTTACCCTACGCCATGAAATGCCCCATAAGTTTTGCTACCAGGGGCCTGCTCCTGTTTTTAGTCAGCAAGAGCGTTTGAGAGGCTTTAATTCATTATTGATTTTGCCCCTGATGCAGGATCATGATCAGGTAATCGGTACTTTGGTCATGGCTGGGAAACGTTCTGGGCTTTTTAGTGAAGAGCGCCTTAATATCTTAAAGGTGTTGGGTTCGCAGATTGCTACTAAAATTGATTTGGCCCGGGCCCATGAGCAGATTAATGAGCTGGCCACTACTGACAGTCTCACCGGTTTGGCCAATCGGCGTTCAATGCAGAATGGTTTTGATCTTATGTTGCAGCGGGCCAAACGTACCACGACACCTTTGGCCGTGATTTTATGTGATATTGATTTTTTCAAAAAAATTAACGATACCTACGGTCACCCCTTTGGTGATGAGGTGTTGCGGGGAATTTCAACGATTTTAAGGGATTCCATGCGAGGGGTTGATCTGGCTTGTCGCTATGGTGGCGAAGAGTTTTTATTACTTTTAGAGAATTCTGACATGGATGGTGGCTGGAAGCTGGCGGAACGAATCCGCCAGCAGGTGGGACAAACCACTTTTGTCTGCGAGGGCAAGCCCGTCTCTGTTACCATGAGCTTTGGTGTTTCGACCTCTCCTGGCCATGGCAAGGAACCAGCAGGACTCATCGAGTGTGCTGACCAGGCTTTATATCAGGCCAAGGAGGAGGGGCGGGATAGAACCTGCACCGCCGCCTAAAGCCATTTCTCCGCAAACTGTGCTGCTTCTACTGGTCTCCCATACAGAAAGCCCTGGGCCTGCTCACAGCCCTTTTTCTTGAGAAAATCCTGTTGTTCTACTGTTTCAACCCCTTCGGCTAATACTGCAAGGCCCAGGTTATGGGCCAGGGAGATGACGGCCTGGACAATGGTGTGGTTTGCTTCGTTGGAGAGGATGTCTTTGACGAATTCTCGGTCGATTTTCAGCATGTTCAAGGGGAATTTTTGCAAATAACGCAGGGATGAGTAACCGGTGCCGAAGTCATCAATGGCAATGCCTATTCCCATATCGTGAAAATGTTGCAGGACGTTGATGGTATCATCTACATCCTCCATCATGCAACTTTCGGTGATCTCCAGGGTAAGATAGCGGGGAGGGAGGCCGGTTTTTTGTAAAATAGAGGTGATCATCTCTATGAGATCATGCTGCTTGAACTGTCGGGCCGAGAGGTTGATAGAAATGGGTACGGCCTTGCCTCCCTTGTCGATCCATTCCTTATTCTGGCGACAGCCTTTCTGGAGAATCCATTTACCCATGGGGATGATGATGCCGGTCTCTTCTGCCACAGGGATAAAGGCGGCAGGTGGTATCAGTTCTCCATCTGGCCCACGCCAGCGGGCCAAGGCCTCGCAACCAATGAGTTTGCCGCTGGTCAGATCAATGAGGGGCTGATAGTGGAGAAATATTTCACCCCGTTCAGTAGCCTGGCGCAGGCTGTTTTCCATGAGGATACGGTCAAAGGCCGAGGTGTGCATCTCTGTCTCGAAGATCTGGAAATTATTGCGCCCTTGCTCTTTGGCTCGATACATGGCGCTGTCTGCACATTTTAGCACTCCATCAACATCATGGCTGTCATCAGGAAAGAGACTCACCCCGATACTGGCGGAGGTGCTTATCTCATGCTCTCCTAAAAAAAATGGTTGGTAAAGGGTCTCCAAGATCTTGCGGCACACCTTCACAGCTTCGTGTTGGTGATGGATTTCCTCTAAAATTACAACGAACTCATCGCCTCCCAGGCGTGCCACCGTATCGCTCTCACGTAGGCAATCCTTGAGCCGTTGGGCCACAACCCGCAGCAGATCATCACCCACATCATGACCTAAGGTGTCATTGATGTTCTTGAACTTGTCCAAGTCCAGGAAGAGTACAGCAATTTTATGGTGGTGGCGGCTTGCTTTGGGGAGGGCCTGGTTGAGACGATCCACTAACATCAGACGGTTTGGCAGGCCAGTGAGGGCATCGTGGTGGGCCAGTTCTCGTTGTTTAGCCTCACTGGCACGCAATTTCTCTTCCATCTCAAGGCGAATGGTGATGTCACGGGAGACCTCGATAATGCCCCAGACCGAGCCATCATCCTTGAAAAGGGGTGATGCCTTGGTTTCAAAGAACCGTTTTTCTGTGTCATTGATGTACATCTCATGGGTTATCTGCACACTTTTTCTGGTGGCGATGACCTGGCGCACAGGACAGACATGGTCACCAGTGCAGGGTTTGTCGCGGCCATAATTGATGGAGTGACAGGTCATGCTACTGCCAGAGGAGACATTTTGCATGGCTGCTCGATTCATGAGCAGTATCTGGTAGTCACGGTCAACAACCTTGATGGGATCCTGCACACCGTCCAAGACGCTTTGCAGAAAATTGCGTTCATCATCTAGGGCTTGTTGGGCTTGGTCCCTTTCCTGGTTAGATGCGGTAAGGGCATTTATAGGGTCATCATCACGCATAACGCCAGTGTAGCATTGATATGGAAAAAAAATAAATTTTTTATGTGCTTTGTGAGCACAACGGGTAAAATAGCCAGGTTGTCCCCAATCCCTTCCTGTCTGTATTATCCCGCCTACTATTAAGGAGACCCATATTGTGAGTGACGAGCCAAATAAAATTATCTACTCAATGATCAAGATGTCCAAGTTTTATGATAATCAACCAGTACTGAACAATATTAATATCTCCTATTTTTATGGTGCCAAAATTGGCGTTCTGGGGCTCAATGGTTCGGGCAAGAGTACCTTGCTCCGTATCCTGGCTGGTATTGATCAGGACTTTCAGGGAAAGACCTCCATCTCCCCTGGTCTCAAAGTGGGCTACCTAGCCCAGGAGCCAGAGCTTGATGAGAATAAGACAGTAAAGGAGATCGTTGAAGAGGGGGTGCAGGAGACCGTTGATATGCTGGCCGAATTTAACCAGATCAACGATAAATTTGCTGAGCCCATGAGTGATGATGAGATGAATGATCTCATTGAACAACAGGCCCGGGTACAGGAGGCCTTAGATAATTCAGGAGCCTGGGATCTGGATGCCCGCCTGGACATGGCCATGGATGCCTTGCGCTGTCCTCCTGGTGATATGAAGGTTGGGGTTTTGTCTGGTGGTGAACAACGCCGGGTGGCGCTCTGCCGCTTGTTGTTGCAAAAACCAGATATTTTACTTCTTGATGAGCCTACAAACCATCTTGATGCTGAGACAGTGGGCTGGCTTGAGCAGCATCTCCACCGTTATGAGGGCACCGTTATTGCCGTAACCCATGATCGCTATTTCCTTGATAATGTTGCTGGCTGGATTCTCGAGCTGGATCGTGGCAAGGGTATTCCCTGGAAGGGTAATTACTCCTCCTGGCTGGATCAGAAACAAAAACGACTGGCCCATGAGGAGAAAAAAGAATCTGATCGTCAGCGCACCTTAAAGCGTGAGTTAGAGTGGATTAAGATGAGTCCTAAGGGGCGACGTGCCAAATCCAAGGCCAGGATAAGCGCCTATGACCAGCTTTTGAGTGAGGGGGCGCAGAAGGCAGAGAAGGATTTGGAAATTTTTATTCCTGCTGGGCCACGGTTAGGTAAGGTAGCCATTAATGTTGAGCATGTCAGTAAGGGCTTTGATGATAAATTGCTGGTGGAGGATATGGACTTTTCTCTTCCCCCAGGTGGTATTATCGGTGTTATTGGCCCCAATGGTGCTGGGAAATCAACGCTGTTTAAAATGATTACCGGCCAGGAACAGCCTGATTCCGGTAATGTTGTTTTGGGTGATACCGTGAAGTTGGGCTATGTGGATCAGTCCCGTGATCTGCTCGACCCGGAA
>JAOZSN010000188.1 GCA_029939635.1 Deltaproteobacteria bacterium | reverse complement strand
CCAGATTTTTTTCCACATCAAGCAGAGTCTGCCATGAAGGGTGGCTTGCAGCCAAAGGGATATCCTGCACAAAACGCAAGGTAGCAATGCGATTGGCCCAGGTATCATAGGGAGCAATAAATCCTTGGGCGATTTCCGCTCGCAACCTATTGTTAACAGCCATATGGACAGCGGCACCGGCAAAACCATTCAGGCCACGCACCAACAAAGGCCCAATGAGCGGCCAACGACAGATACTGATACGCAAGGGAATATGTGACGAAGGAAAGGCGGCCGTATTCATAACAACCATACCGGTCACGCACTCAGGATGTTGTCCAGCCCAGCCCATACCAATGGCCCCACCCCAATCATGGACAAGCAGAATACATTGCTTGACCTGGCAATGATCAAGTAAGGCAGTCAGGTTAGCAATATGATCGTTAAGACGATAGGAGTAGTCCTGAGGCTTATCGGAAAAACCACAGCCAATATGGTCAGGCACAATAACCCGATAGTGGTCACGAAGACTGCTAACAAGATTACGGTAAAGATAGGACCAAGAGGGATTCCCATGCACCATGACCAACACAGGCCCTTCACCCTCATCAAGATAGGCCATGCGATGACCATCCACATCAAAAAACTTGGGCTGAAAAGGATACTCTGCCAGGTCGTTACTCACCACTCGACCCCCACCATCATGGAGTTAATGCCGCTGCCAATGCCAAGCAGGGCAGCACGCTGACCAGAAACTAGTTGCTGTTGGTCAATACCCATGGCCATGGTTATGGGTGCCGATACGGAGCCGACATTACCGAGAACAGCCAAGGTCTCAAAATTCTTGCTCTGATCCAGGGCCAGGGTCTCAAAAAGTAGCTTGGCATGGGCTTTGCCGACTTGATGACAAAAAAAGCGGTGAATAGAATCAGGAGTCCAGCCCAGGGTAGACTGGAAATCTTGCCAACATAGGGCAGCAGTCTCCACTCCCCTTTTCAACAATTCAACAGAATCCGTGGTCATCAAAGTGCCATTTTCCTGCCCTCCTCCCCCCTGACAGAGATCATTATGGGCCGTATTGGCTCGACAGCTCCCGCCGGCTAGATAATGGCCGGTATCATCATGACGTTTATCACTCATGACCAAGGCCACTGCTCCAGAACCAATGGTCAAGGAGGCAAAGGCTGGTTTAATTGATTTGCGAGTTAAAGTAGTGTCATTTAAGAGATGATTAATGGTTGTCTCCACCAAATCTTCTGCAGTCTCACCGGCCACAATAAGTCCCCTTTTGACCTGACCAAGCTCAATCATATTGGCCAACACAATCATACCGTTCAGAAAACCCAGGCAGGCGTTGGAGAGATCAAAGAGCTGACATCTGGAGGGAAGGCCAAGTTGACGATGAACAAAGGCAGCAGTAGCGGGTTCCATCATGTCACGACAGACAGAGGTAAAGATAAGGCAATCAATCTCATCAGGTTTAACATTGGCAGCGAGCAAGGCCTTACGGCCTGCCAGTACAGCACCATCACTGGGCTTAGACCCAGGCTCCCAGAAACGCCGAGAAGTGATACCACTCATCAGCTCCAGACGACCCTGAGGCAGTTTCAGGCGCTGATAGACCGGAGCAAGACGTTCCTCAAGATCAGAGGATGAAATTTCATGGGGAGGCAATTCAAAGCCAAAATTATGCAGACAGACATGGGAGTAGAGCATGGGAAAGACAGTTTACAGTTAACGGTTAACGATTGGTGAGGTGTCTATTTAGAATGCCTTCCTTAAACCGTAAACCGGCAACTGTAAACCGTAAACACGTCGAGAAAACACTAAATGCTAAGGAGTTACCACCTTCTTCACAATATCTTTATCAAAATAATTCAACCCCATCCCAGCATCAACCACCAGGCATTGGCCAGTCATGCCTGAGGATCGTTCGGAGAGGAGAAAGGCTGCGACATTGGCTGCTTCCTTGGTCTGTAATGCCTTTTTACGCGGGATCACCTGCTCGGCAAAGAGATAACTATCCACATAGCCAGGGATACCTGCTGAGGCCGATGTCTTGAGAAGACTAGGACAAACCGCATTAAAACGCACCTGAGAAAAGGCAGAAAAACTTTTTGTTAAAAAACTTAAGGAGGATTCTAGCGCTGCCTTCACCGGGGCCATATAACCATAGTTCTCTGCGGCCATACAGGTGGAAGAGATGGAGATAGTAACCATGGCGGCAGTATCAGTGAGTAGTTCCTTGAAGTGATTAGCAATATTGATAAAGGAGAAGCAGGAGATATCCATGGCCTGCAAGAAATCTTGCTTCAAGGTGGCGTGAAAAGGTTTAAGCCCCTCAGAATAATTGGCAAAGGCAATGGAGTGGACAATACCATCAATATGATCATGGCCAGCACTGTTTATAGCATCACGCACTCGGATAATATTTGCCTCATCCTCAACATCACAGATAAATACAGGTGATTCAGGGAAAAGTTTTTGTGCTGTAGCAGCACGCTCCTCACTGCGCACCACATGAATGACCTCGGCCCCTTCAGCAACCAGCACACGAGCAATGGCACAGGCCACTGATTTTTTATTGGCCAGACCAAAGACAATGATGGATTTATTTTTTAGATTCAGAAAAGACATGAGAAACAGAAGTAAAGAAATATAGAAATATAGAAATATAGAAAAGAATCCTTCCACTGTATTCCTATTTATCCTGCGCCATTCTTAACCCTGAACACCTCCTTTACCTAATATCAGTTGCCAATGTACAGGCAAAATCAACCTTAAGGGCCACCTTGCCCGCCACACAAATAGAACCTTTCATAAACCAAGCATTACTGAGTTTCTCTTTGAGTGCTACCTGAATCTCAATAACATCACAAGGCCGCACCTGACGCTTGAATTTTGCACTGATAATACGAGTCAGCACGGGTACACCTTGGGAAGGCGCTTCTTCAACAGTAGTATCCTTAAGCAGAACTGATATAAGCAAAGCACCAGCCTGAAATACAGCCTCACAGAGTATGACCCCTGGCATAAGAGGATAGTCGGGGTAATGCCCTTGGAATAAAGCAAGATCAGCATCAATCTCCTTCTCACAGACAATCTCACCATCACCCAAGGCTACAACCCTATCCAACCAAAGAAAGGGAGCCCGATGGGGAATATGGCTAGTTATAAAATCAGAATGCGTAAAGTCCATGCCGTTCTTCTCAATTTCTGTAACTTCTCTAATTCTATATTTCTGTAGTAAACTATTTCTGCCATCCTACAGTCCACCAGTAACCTCAAGTACCGAACCATTGATATAGGCGGCCTTGGCACCAGCCAGAAAAAGTACCGCATCAGCCACCTCTTCAGGTGTACCAAAACGACGTGCAGGCACCATTTTTTTATAGGCCTTGACCTGGTCAGCAGGCAGATCAGCAATAAGATCGGTGGCGATAAAACCTGGAGAAACGGCATTAACAGTAATCTTACGTTTGGCTGTTTCTTTGGAGAGCGACTTCATCATACCAATCTGACCAGCCTTGGAGGCAGCATAGTTAGCTTGGCCCACAAAACCAAGATGAGCCATGGGGGAGGTAATAAAGATAATGCGGCCATACTTCTGTTTCATCATAAGCTGTACAGCAAACTTACTCATAATATAGCCACCAGTAAGATTAACATCAATAACCTGCCGCCACTCATCCTCCTGCATCAAAGCCAGCACAGCATCACGACGAATGCCAGCATTATTAATGAGAATATCAATGGTGTCAAACTGCTCTTCAATCTCTGCATAAAAGGTAGCAACAGCCTGATAATCACTGACGTCAAGGCGATAAAGATAGAGATGTTCCGACTTGGCACATTCCGCCTTAAAGGCAGCAGCAGCCTTATCATTACCGCCATAAACACCAATAACCGTGGCCCCTCCAGCAAGGAGCGCATCACTGATGGCCCGGCCAATGCCACGGGTGGCACCAGTAACTATTGCTTTTTGACCAGTAAAATCAGTCATATTTTTTTCGTGAAAAGGCAGAAGTCAACAACAAAACAAAACAGACCATACAAAAGAAAACAAAAACTACGGCACCATATATTAGGGCAATTTTTTTGATGGATACAGCTCGTTCAACCTTCTCTTGTACTGGGCCTTCAAGGGCATAGAGTTTCTCTGATACCTTAAGATAAGACTGAGAAATAAGTTTATACAGTTCACTCATCTCATGAGTAACTTTTTTAGCCTCTATAATGGCCCGTTTATTTTTATGCTTGAACTCTTCTAAAAGAGTAGACTCTTTATCGCTTGCAGACGTCCTTGATTTCAATAACTCCTGATAATAGGCAATATCTTTCTCTACAGCAAGAAGGGTATTACCCACGGCAACCATTTGGGTGGTAATATCCTGGCGATAGGCAACATCTTGATTATCATTGGCCAGAGCTACCAGTTGATCAAGAAATCGATCACCAATCTGAGGAATGACCGTAGTTCGTTCCCTTTCTCCA
>JAOZSN010000187.1 GCA_029939635.1 Deltaproteobacteria bacterium | reverse complement strand
AGTCACCAAACCGTTCATAATCATCAAGGAGAAGCTCTATTGCGTACTCAACAATCTTTGATTTGTTGACATCTCGCTTGGAACCACTAGGGAGTTGCTTGCGTAGAAGGTTGGTTACCATTTCCAGGGTTTGTAGGGTTTTACTTGATATCTGATAGCTGGCCTTTTTCTGGTAATGGCTTGTTGGCATGAGCCGACTGAGTAGGGGCGCAGAGAGGTTGGCAGAGTGGGTACCCTGTACCATTGGGTCATCTGGTGAATAGAGCCTGATAAGTTGGGTGAGTTCATCCAGAACCGGGATTGGATCGCCGCCCTGGCCGCCATCAGTCATTATTTGACTCATGATATCACTCTGCTGCTTGCGCTTTAGCATGGTATCGGTTCCCTGGGACAAATTAATCGGGCATGAAGGAGAAGAGACTCGATTTATGTTGGTTGACAAAACCTTGCAGCATGGATTCTGCTTCTTCGTTAAGGTTGAGGAGTTCAATGCCGCAGAGGAAATTGATATCAGCAGGAGAGACATGGACGATGCGTCCAACCACATGACATGTTTTGTCGTGGATGGTAAGCTCAATGTCGGTAATATTATCCTCGGGCGTAAAGGTATCCGCATCCTCAAGATAAATTCCCACCCCGGTTGAGGCAAGATTGATAACTTCAAAGGATTTGCCGTCAATTTTAATGGTGGCAACACCTGGGTCTTCTAAGGGGATGCGAAAAAAATTGCGGCCAGTATTATTGGCAGCATCATCTGCACTCATATTCTCACCGTAAAGTCGGAAGTTACAGCTCAGAGTTTGGGGTAATGTGTTTCCCACCTGAACAGTTACGAAGTTTGCTTGTAATTGCATTTATTTTCTTGTAATCGTAAGTATATCTTATGCTTACGAGAAAGAGATGCATGGTTACATTAGTAGGACTTATCAAGAAAAATAAATTCTCTTGGGTAGAATATCATACTGCTTCCCTCAGGGGCAAGTGGGTAACTTATTAATTTTGTGGAAAAATGGAGAGATGAAAATGAAGATCGAGATCACCTATTGTGCAAAATGAAACTATAAACCCCGTGCTTCCAGTTTGGGAGACGAGATTTTTAACAAGTTTGATGCTGAGGTGAAGCTTATTGCTGGTTCAGGAGGAGTCTTTGAGGTCGTGATGGATGGTGATTTGCTTTTTTCCAAGAAGGCCTTGAGTCGTTTTCCCGATCCTGGAGAAATAGCAGGATTAATCAGTAATGTCTAACTAGGTTGTCTGAACGAATATATAAAAAAAAGCCCCTTGTCAGGGCTACCTGATAAGGGGCTTTAAGGTCATAAGAAAAATAGACATCAGGGAGGACTTGAGCAACCCTTTATTGTAAGGTGTCAATATCCTGCACGACAATATAACTTTTATCCTTGCTGAACCAGCCGTCACTTTTGTCAACCACGGCGTAGATCATTTGCAGGCGAGAATCTCCATTTAAGTCTGCCAGGCCAAAATCGCTAATACGGTTTGCCATGGGCTGGCTGGACGACTTTTCATAATAGCCGAGATTATTTTGGTCAATAACGGCAAGTTTACCGGTCTTATAACTCCGCAAACGCATCAGCAGGTTTCCAGATAGTTCTTCATTTTTAATAGTTACAATCTCCATGGCCGGATCATCATCAATATTGCAATATACCAGTCTTGTTTGCAGGTAGAATAACTTCTCCGGGTCCTGATTCCTGTTACTGACAGAGGCATCTCTATAGGTGAGATAACTGGTGGAACCACCATATATCTCTTGACTATGCCAACTAACCTCGCCAGTGTGGTCAAGTATGTTTATATTGCCTTTGTTGTTAAGCGCCACTGTCTCCAGTCCTTTTTCTGTTGGGCGTATGGCCAGGCCTGAGATATTAAGCCAGGCTGGATAGGTAGTTTTTGTTTCCGGGCGGTATTGTCCATTACTATACGCGAAGCGATAAACCTGGTCGCCAAAAAGGACATCAAGACGCTGATGCCTTTGGCCCAGAAGAAATGGTTTTGCGTCCTTATTGCTGATAACACGTAACAGGTAGGGTAGTTCAGCCTTGCGAGCAAACTCTTTGCCATCCCACTGCACTACAAATGACTTGAGACTGCGCTTGTCGTTTTCAATATTTGAGATAAAAATTTCAGCCAGACCATCTTGGTCAATATCCGCAATGTCCACCCCTATCATTTCTTCGCCATTACCATTTTTCAGAACAGCGATCTGCTCAAGTTCTTTGTCATTAATTTTAAATATCTGTAGCTGCCTACCCTGACAAAACACCAGATTTTTGGCGCCATCACCATTAACATCCCCTATGGCCATGCCGGTAATAGCCCCGTCAAAACGGGGACTCTTCCAGGTGTTTTTACCATCAATCTGCGCTGGTGCCGTTAAAGCAATTACCGGGGACACATCCGTACTGCCTTGTTGCGCCTTCGGGTTCATAAGTGCTCTTACCTGATCGGTGAGCTTGGTTATCAGGGGGATAATTTCATCATTACTACTACCAAGACGGCTATAAGTGAGGGTTGTTTTGTTGGATCTGCCATCATACAGTTTGGCATCCAGGGTAAAACTCTTACCAAGGGAGACAATGGAGCCAAAAAGGGCAAAATCAGCGCCAAGTTTATCAACGGCAAGGGCGGCATTGCCTTGATTTATAACCGAGTTATCATCTACCAGCCAGGGGGTCAGGCGGTCATTAGCCGTTATAAGTTCAACACCTTCCCCGGCCAGACGTTGGCGGAGAACCGTATTAACGCCTCGTTCAATTACGGCTTGATCCTGGGCAGAAACAACCTGAAAGGGGAAGATAATAAGCTGCTGGGCAGCCATGGCGTGATTGGTCAACGCTACGAATAAGCATACGAAACAGAGAGGTAATAATGTCTTCATTGTAGGTGGCCTGGGAAGAAGCAACCGCCTAGCATACTGCATGAGGGAGACGGTTGGTGCGGTAGAGGGGGAAATCTCTTGATAAGTGCTTACAGATCACCAATGTACGGCTGTTACCATTGAAAAACAAGGGATAATTTCCAAATTGAAAATAAATGCTTGCTTTGTCAATAAAGCTTCTCCATACTAATTTAATCTTTTAAGATAGAGAGATTTAAGGTGTCAGTCAGTATTTTGGGACATGTGCTTAATATACAAGGCGGGCAAAGAGATTTATTAATTGTTAAGGAGAAAGAGTTATGAAAAAAGTACTATCTGCTGGCCTAGCGTTACTAGGGAGCGCATTAATTATGGTTCCCTCAGCCTCAGCCCTGGAGCATATAGCCGGGGGCTACTGGCGAACCAGGGCCTATGTTCAGAGCGATTTTAATGGCCTGACCGACAACAGTGCTGGTGATACCGAAATTGTTGACACCAGAACCAGACTTTACTATACGGCCAAGTTCAACGAAGACTTTAAATTTGTTAACAAGTTTGAGTTTGATACGGCATGGGGTGACGTCAGCGCTGGTGACCTTGGTGCTGATGGTAATAATTTTGAGCTAAAAAATTCGTATGTTGATTTTAATCTGGGCAGTACCAACCTGAAGATAGGTATCCAGGGTAGTACAATTGCCCGTGGTTTTATGTTTGCTGAAGATTTTTCAGGGATGGCGGTGACCTTCAAGGCTGGCGATGTATCCATCCCTGTCACCTGGATTCACGCGGTTGACAGTGATGCAAAACTACAGACCAATCCCACCGAAGACGTCTTTGCTATCACCCCGGTTATCCCCTTAAATAGCGACATGACCCTTAACCCTTATGTAGCTCTGGATTATTCCGACAATTTAGACAAAAGCATTTACTTCCTGGGTGTTGATTTTGACATGAAGATTAGTGGCGCTGATGTCTGGGCTTCAGCCATCTACCAGGGAGGTGATGTAAGTAACACTGTTGACACCTCTGCTTTTCTCGTGGCAGCTGGCGGCTCCTTTGATATGTTCCACGGCCAGTTGGTCTATGCCACGGGTGACGATGGAAATGATGCAACCGCGAATGACGCATTTGTTGGTGTCGATATCGGTGGTAAGGGCCAGTCCTATTATTGGTCAGAGATCATGGGCTATGGTATCTTTGATAATGCCTCCCCCTCCGGTACTCCGAATGAGAAAATAACCAACATTATGTTTGCTAATGCCGGTATAACCATCAAGGCCAGCGACGCCATCACCTTTGTGGCTGATCTCTGGTATGCCCAACTTGCCGAAGACAATGGCCTTGGTGATGATGATCTTGGTTTTGAGGTTGACCTGAAGATGACCTATAAGCTCACCGACAACCTCAATTTGGATCTTGTGGCGGCCTACCTCTTTGCCGGTGATGCAATCACTGCTCACGCCTATGACGGAGATAACGCAACGGAGACCAAGAATCAGGAGAATCCCTTTGAAGCTGGTACCCGTCTCTCCTTTAAATTCTAGTCCACTCTTTATCTAAGGACTTTAATTAGTGTCTGTCCTTGCAAGAGTAACTGCGTGATTTAATGTGATTAAATCGCCTTTTTAGGGTGTCATTT
>JAOZSN010000059.1:6730-16476 GCA_029939635.1 Deltaproteobacteria bacterium | reverse complement strand
AGCCGATGAGAGACGTAACTACCCACCCCGCCCACCAGCAACCAATTACATAGGGTAAGGGAGATCATAATTTCATTGCCCTGAAACAGGGTAAGAAATTCCCGGATGGTCAGGATTTGGCTGACCACCGAAGAGACACCTGTAAAGACGATGACTCTGAGTATGGCTTTGTCGTTGCCGGAAGGCAGGGTATTCATTATTTTAGGTTTAAAATTCCTGGCCCTTTTCCTCATGAAAATATTGCACCTGATAGGTCTCGATATCTATTTTTTCGTGTAGCCAGATATCACTGGCCAGTCCTGCCTTGTGGCAGAGGTAGCTGAGGAAATCAGTAGGCCTTGGCAGCTGTTGCCACACTTGGGGGAGAAAGGTGGCTGATACCTTGCCATGGCGCAGAATTACCCCGTCAATATGAGGACGTAGTTTATGGAGTAGATCATTGCTGTCGGTATAAGGCAGGGTATGGGGATGACTGAGGATGCTTATCTCAATGGTTATTTCAGGTAATTCTTCTATGCTTAAGGGGGCGAAGCGATGATCGGAGAAGGCGGCCAGATGGGCATTACGCTGGATGCTGGTCAAAATGGGTGTATTGCCATTGAGATTACCTATACAGCCACGTAACTGACCATTCTTGGTAAGAGTAACAAAGGTTCCTTGGCGGGCCTGCAGGGCTGGATCAGCAAGTTCCTCCGCTAATTCTTCATTCATACTGGCCTTGCTGAAATGGGTACGAATACTGTGGCGAGCCAGGCGTACTAGGCTTTGTCCCTGGCTCATGGATAGACCAATTTTGCTTGGGTCAGTACAATAAAAAGCCAGGGCAGCATAGCCCACCACGCGGGAAGGGTCACCATGGGCACTTTCAGCGCTGGTGCTGTAGTGGAGAAGCTGCGGTTGCCAGTCAAGATCACGGGCCAGATGCAGCAGCACAGAGAGGGGCCAGATGCCGCAGGCCCGGTTTGGGCTTTGGCGCAGGGAGAGATCATCTAGGCGCTGGATCATGGCCAGGGTCTCTTTGTCTTGGCTGTGGGCTGCAGCTTCATCCAGATAATGGGATAGATCACTGCTCACCACAATAAGGGTTGTATCATCCAGCAGGGGAGCGATGGCTGCTGCCATAGTAGCTATATCGGTGGGTCCTATAACCACCGGGATAATTTCAATGTTTGGCAGTACATGTTGCAGTAAGGGTATAATCACCTCCAGACTATGCTCTTTCTGATCTGAGAGGATATTTTCCTGAAACAGCTCTGTCTGCTGGCGCAGTTTGCTGACATCACGGTGTAAGGGGATACGGCCTAAAGGGGTCTCATACGCGTCTTTGTTGGTAATACAGCCGTTTTTTAGACCAGCATGATGGTCTGGTCCCAAGAGAATAACCTTGCTATACTGTTGTCCGTGCAGGCTGAGGATGCCTTTGGCAGCAGTGGGGCCGGAAAAAACATAGCCGGCATGGGGCAGGACTAAGGCCCGGACTGGGCGGGGATCAGGCTGGTTCAGTGCCTCTTTTGGTGCTTGGTTGAGCAGGTTGTTAATGGTTGAATGCAGTTCTTGACGCTGGGCTGGGTAGAAAAGACCATCCCAAACAGGTTCACGTACTGATTGGGCCAGAATAAGGGTCGGCCAGAGGATAAGGAGGAGAAGCGGTATGGAAAAAGATACTCTCTGCCGGAATGTCCCCATACTCATCTCCTCTCATAGATATGTTGTGAAGAATATATAAAGCCCAGTAGCACCTAACAGAAAGACCAGCAGGTAAACGAGGCGTTGCAGCTTATTTTTTTCTGTGCTGTATCTATTTTCGATTTGGGCTAGGTTTTTCCTGGGTGGCAGCAGGACATCCTGCAAGGCCTCGGCTATCAGTGCACTGCTAATGATCTGCTGGTTTTGACCATACCCTGTGATAAGGGCATGGTCGCAGATTACATTGATGGCCCGTGGTGTTCCTCCTGATGCCGCAAAGATGGCATCTACCGCATCTTCGCTGAAGATATCAAGATTCTTGCCCCCTGCCTTGAGCAGCCGTTGGCGGATATAATAGTCCGTCTCCTGGCGGTCAAAGGGGGTAAGGTGAAAACGTAGGCTGATGCGCTGGCGTAGGGGCAGTAATTGGTCACTTGAGAGTAAATCATTGATCTCTGGTTGACCCACCAGGAAGATGCCAAAGACACCAGGGCTGGCTGGTTGATTGGAAAGCATTCTGATCTCTTCCAAGGTGTCAAGGCTCAAGGCATGAGCCTCATCCACAATGAGAAGCACCCGTTCGCCACGCTTGCCGCATTTTTGCAAGAATTTGCCAAAGGCGATGAGGAATTTGGCCCGACTGCCGGTAAAGGGCGGCAGCTTAAAACTGTCAGCCATATAGAGGTAGAGGTCATCTAAAGAGATGAGAGGATTGGCCAGCAGGCAGGTATGATGCTTTGGGTCAATGGATTCAAGCAATACCTGGAGCAGGGTGGATTTACCAGTGCCCACCTCACCAGAGAGCAGTAAAAAGTCTTTTTTATCCAGCACCCCATAGCGCAGGATGGACAGCGCCTCTTGATGTTCCTCACTCATATAGACCATCTTGGGGTCAGGGGTAAGGTCAAAGGGCTTGCGGCGTAGTTTATAGTAGGAACGATACATTTTTTTTAGGAGTAAGGGGGGCAGAGTTTATAAGAAAGAGATAAAAAAGTTATTCTGACTTTAGTCAATCGTCAACCTCTTTTAATACCTTCTGTACAGCACCGGCCAGTTCTGGCAAAATAAATGGTTTGGCCACCGCTGCTTTAAAACCATACTCCAGGAAATTGGCCATCACCGGGTCACTTGAATAGCCGCTGGAAACAATGATTTTGGCTTTGTTATTGATTGCCAAAATTTTATCCACTGCCTCTCTGCCCCCCATGCCACCGGGGATGGTGAGATCCATAATGATGAGATCAATGGGCTTGCCGTCTGTCAATGATTGCTGGTAACGCCGGATGCAGTCAGCTCCATCGGCAGCTGACTGCACCTTATAGCCGAGATGGCCTAACATTTGTTGGGCCACATCAACCACCAATTTTTCATCATCCATGATTAGGATGGAGGCCTCACCCTGACTTAAAATAGGGAGAGGTGTCGCCGTGGCCTGCAACTGTTCGGTGCTGGCTGGCAAAAAGATGGTGAAGGTAGTGCCGCATCCTGGCTTTGAGTAGGCTTGGATCTTGCCGTCATGTTTAGCGATGATTGAGTGTGTGACAGCCAGTCCCAAGCCGCTGCCCTCCTGTTTGGTGGAAAAATAAGGGTCAAATATCTTGTTGATGATTTCGGCTGGTATACCAATGCCGCTATCACTTATGCTGATTTGTATATACCTGCCTGTGTTAAGGGGCAGATCTAGGTGTTCATTGTAAGCAATATTGCTGCATTTTATATTGATTTCACCACCATCCGGCATGGCATGGCGGGCATTGATGACAATATTCTGGATAACTTGGCTCATCTGGCTCTTGTCAATGGAGACCATCCAGAAATCTTCTGGAATATCATAGTGGCAGGCAATGGGACTACCTCGCAGGATGAAATTTGCTGAGTCTTGTATGAGCTCGTTAATGGCAGTATTTTCTTTAATCGGCTCTCCCCCTTTGGCAAAGGTGAGGAGCTGGCTGGTCAGGTCTCGAGCCCGCAATGACGCCTTCTCAGCCTGGGCCAGGAGAGGGGCAATCTTGTTATTGTCAGCATTATCGCCCAGCATCATGGCGGCTAGGTTAATATTGCCAAGGATGGCGGCGAGGATATTATTAAAGTCATGGGCAATGCCTCCGGCCAGGATGCCAATAGATTCAAGCTTGCGCACCTTAAGGAGCTCTGCCTCGATTTTTTGCTGGCTGGTTATGTCCCGAAAAACAAGGACGACTCCAATGGTGTTGCTTGAACGATCATGGATGGGGGATGCACTGTCGCTAATTTGGCGTCTGCTGCCATCCTTGGCTATGAGGATAGTTCCAGGGGATATTTTTGTGACTTTGTCCTGGGCAAGAACCTGGTCAACAGGGTTCTTTAAGGTCTGGTCACTCTCCTCATTGATAAGGTTAAAGACCGTGGATGCTGGTTGGCCCAGGGCCTGGTGTTGCTGCCAACCAGTGATTTCTTCAGCCACCTTATTGATGAGTTGGACATGGCCATTGATATCCGTGGCAATTACGCCATCACCGATACTGCGCAAGGTCACTGTCAGCCGTTCCTGTTCGGCGGCCAGGTTTTCTTCGGTCTCCTTCCTGGCGGTGATGTCTTGCACCGTAGCATAGACAACCTCTTTATCTCCAAAGAAAATTTTTTCTAAGTTCACCTGGGCGACAAAGGTGGAGCCATCATAGGGGCGCCGGGCCAGCCACTCAAACTGTTGTATGTTGCCGGCATCTACCTCCTGCCAATAGACAGGCAGCATGGCAAGATCATTCTTCTGTGAGGAGTAGTCGTCAGCGATGGAAAGGGTGAGTCCTTCTTCCTTTTCAACCCCGTACAAATCAAGCATGGTCTGATTTAGATCTAAAATCGTGCCATCCATGGCGTGGATAAAAATGGCGGCCGGACTCGAGTCAAAGATAGTCTGCAGGCGCTGTTGGCCCCTGGTCAGTTTTTTCTCCGCCTTGCTGCGCTCGTCAATCTCATGGAGCAGGTCATCCATGATGGAGCCAAAGGTCAGATAGAGGACAGTAAAGGCAATGAGCAACAGGATGCTGGATACGACCAGACCTTGTTTGAGAAAACTTTTTTTCTGGTTAAGCATGGAAGTAATATTCTGGGACACCAGAATGCCACCAATGTTGTTGCCCTGAAAATCATGGAAGAACGGGTGGACATGGATTGTAAAATCTATGTCATTAATAGTGAGCTGATGATCTTCTTCTCTGCTCAGATCAAAGTCATTGGGTAAATTGGCAAAGATGGGGTCGTCATGGGTGAGAAGGGTGTATTGTCCTGAGGGAATTGTCTCGCCATGTTCAAAGTTAGAGGCCTTCTGCCACTTGCTGGAGAGGAAAAATGAGGTTGTCTTGGTGTGACTTTGTGACTCGATACTGTGCAGTATTTGGTGGGCTTTGATGCCAAATTCCAGGGCGCCAATATAGCGATCTTTATAAAAAACAGGTTGTACCACTCGTAAATAGGGGCCATGCCTACCAATCTCAAAGCCGATGGAGGGTTTATGGGTGGCATGGACATAATCCATGATGGGCCTGATATAGCGTAGATTATCACCGAAAAAATCACGATTATGCATGCGCAGGAAGGTGGTTGAGTCAGGCAGGTGAAAATGCATGACAACGAAAAATTTATTTTCCTTCTTTAATGCCTCATAGCGTGGCAAGGCCAGTTGGTATAGTTGCTCCCTGTCTTGCCGAGCAAAGGCCTCAACAAGGCCTGGACTGGTGTTAATTAGGTTTTGTATGCGGTTACGGTAGGGCGCAAAGGCAAATTTTTCCAGGGTGGAAATGGTGGAGTTGAGTTTATTCTTCTGGGTAGCAATGGCTCGATCAATGATCTTACTGTGGTTGACGTAGCCTTGATACAAAAAGGCACCAGACAGGGAGATAATGATGATGGCGACAATGGTTATGGCTTTTGTCTTTTCATTTCTGATATTCATCACTTGGTAAAGGCCTTTTTGATGGCAATGCCCAGTTCCTGTAGGGTAAATGGTTTACTTATAAAGGCACTAGCCCCGTGTTGCAGGGTCTTTTTTACCCCTCTGTTTTCTGAAAAACCACTGGCAATGATTGCTCTCTGCTTGGGGTTTGTTTGCAGGATTTGATTATAGGTTTGTTGGCCATCTATACCGCCGTTCATGATCATATCAAGGATGATCAGGTCGGCCTCTTCTGTCTGTAAGAAAGTGATAGCTTCTTCACCGGAGGCAACGGTGCTACAGCGATAGCCCAGGGATTCCACCATTTGGCTGGTAATCTCTCGTTGGCGCGGTTCATCATCTACCACCAAAATAAATTGGCCTTGGCCTTGCAGGTCTGCAAGGGGTATTTGGCTGGGCAGGGCGACTTTTTGTTCACTCAGGGGGAAATAGAGGGTGAAGGTGGTACCGTGTTCAGAGCTGCTGATGGTTACTGTGCCATCATGATCCTGCATGGTGTTCCAGACAATGGTGAGACCAAGGCCTGTGCCGCTGGCTTGGCCCATCATTTTTTTGGTGTAAAATGGTTCAAAGATATATTTTTGATCAGCAGCAGAGACACCTTTTCCTGTGTCGTGTACCGTGAGGACAACATACTTTCCTGGCTGTAGATTCAGTTGCTTGCTTGCTTCCTCGGTCACTACTTCATTATAACTGGCCACCATAACTTCTCCACTGGTATCCAGGGCCTCAATGCTATTATTGATGAGGTTCATTAAACATTTTTTAACATGCACTGCTGAGCAGAAGATGGTGGCTGGCTCTGCCAGTAAATCCTGGCGACAGCTGATCTTGCTATGCCATTGTTGTTTTTTCAGGTATTCAGGCGAGGAAAAATATTCTTCCACCAGGATGTTGAGATTGGTCGGGTGTTTTTCACTGGCCACACCACGGGCCACAGTGAGCAGATCCTCCACCACGGTGGCGGCCCGTAGGCCAGAGTCCTGGATGGCCTCCAGGGCTGGTCGCATTTTGCTTTCAGGGGAGAGCTGGAGCAGCAGGAGTTCCGGGTAGCTGGTGATACCGGAGAGGATATTGTTGAGGTCGTGGGCTACACCGCCTGCCATGAGGCCAATGGCCTCCATCTTGCTAGCCCGTTGCGCTCGTTCTTCAGCCTTCATTCTCTGTTTTTCTGCCTCGTACCGTTCCTCCATCTCAAGCTGCAGATCTGCGGTGCGTTCCTTGACACGTTTTTCCAGGTCACTATTGGCCTTTTCCAGGGATTGGTTAAGGCTGACAACTTTCTCAAGTAGAGTGCCATAACTGCTGTAGAGGATGACGAAAGAGGCGATGAGCAGGATTGCTGTAAGGGCAATGGTATAGAGGATGAGGGTGCGTTGCTGTCCCACCTCCTTAGAGATATTCAGGGCCACAAAGATATCGCCCTGTTTTTCATAGTTAAAGTTGAACAACTCTAAGACCTTTACCACCACATATTCTCTACCCTGCATGGTAGTGCGTTGTTCCTTCTTCTGCCAATCAAGGTGGCCGTGTTTGCTTTCAAATAAGGTAATATCCCGAGATTGGACGGTGTAGCCGTTTTCGCATTTTTTATGGGGCAGCCTGGAGCGTTTAATAAAAGAAAATATCTCGTCGGGCATCACTATGCCCACTGGCATATGAAGTTTGGCATTAATGGCATCTAACAGCATGGCATCAGCCAGGCCGAACTGAATGGTCCCCAGGTGTTTTCCTTTATATGTTACGGGCTGGACTATGCGATATTGCAGGCCTTTGTAGCCTGCAGTATAGCCTGCAAATTGCTGCTTTTCGTGGTTAGCTGCAACGATATCTGGCCGCATCTTACTGACATCTTCGCCGAATTTGGGAGGGTTGTGGATACGGACAAAGGCGTGGTTATTTGGCAGCACCCAGCCAAAGGTGGAAAAATGGGGGTTTTCTTGGCGGAGAACCTTGAAAAAGGGCAATGCACGCTGATACAGGTCTTCCCTGTCCTGTCGGGCAAAGGCCTCCACCATTTTCTCACGGGTTGGAGAGGTTTTGTAATTGATCAGGCTTTTGATTCGTTTTCGATACTGGCTGCTCTTCTGCTGTTCAATGGTTTCCGCAATGGCACGAATACTGGCCGCCTGACTGGTGATGAAACGATTCATACTGTTCTGGCTGTTTTTCAGCAGCAGGATGAAAAAAATGGTGCAGATAATGGTGATGAGGGTCATGACTGCAGTAATGACCTTCCATTTGGTATTCATTAAAAATGCCTGTGCAAAAGAGGGGTGTCAAGGGGGCTAAATGTATTGCCAAAGTATATCTATCTTGAGCAGGTGATGTAAATGACTTAATTGATGAATCTATAAAAAGGCAAAAGTAATTGAAAAAGCTTTGGTAGACGGAATAGTGCGAAGGAGACAAAAGGGGGGGGCTTTGTCAGGGGATGTCGGTATAGCGAGTGGCCATGGCCTGGATCTCGGTCTTGATTTCAGTGGCAAGTGAGGTTGGGGCCAGCACCGTGGCCTGGCTGCCCCAGGAGAGAATCCATTTTTTTAGTTCCAGCAGGTGGTTGACTGTTAAACTTAGGGTAAGTGATCCATCATCGTGTTCTTGGATGTGCTGGCTTGGATGCCAAAGCCGTTCTTTGATGTAGGGCGCAACGCTGGGCTGAAAAATAATAACTACCTTGATCTCTTCCTGGCCCCAGTGCAGACCAAAGCGGCTTTTACTTACACCATGGAAATTAAAATCCTCGGGTATAGTAAAAGAAGAGTCCTTCTCCTCTGCAGTCGTGATACGAGCCAGACTGAAGGTGCGGATGCCTTGGCGGAGATGACAGAAACCAATAATATACCAGTCCCCAGCAAAACGGACAGCATGATAGGGGTCTAAGGTACGTTTCTTTGTCGTTGCTGTGCCGCCACTTTGGTAGTTGATTGTAAGCTGTCTGGTATTGCGCAAGCCATTGAACACTGTTTGCCAGATCTGCGGGTCAATGGTGGTGGAGGGGGCGGAGAGGAAGGAAAAGAGAGCCTGATCCTGTTGGCAATGTGGGTTGACTCGATCTGGCAGGGAATCTTCAATTTTTTTAAAGATCAGCGAGAGGGAGTCATACACCGGTGTCCCTCTATATTGTGACAAAATCTCGTCGGCCAGGTAGATGGCAAAGAGATCACTCTCTTTGATGGCCATGGCGGGGAGCTTAAAGTTGGCCTCGTGATAGTGAAATCCCCTTTGCGCCGCAACATAGACAATGGGAGCATCAAGAATATCGCGCATATATTCAATATCACGCTGGATAGTTTTTGTACTGACCTCCCATTCTTCGGCCAGGGAACCACAGTTAGGGTAGCTGTTTTCTCCAATTTTGCGGTCAATGAAAAGCAGACGACTATGTTGTGGTTTGTATTTCATAAAGACAGGGGTCAGTGGCTATGGTTCAGGTGTCAGGTTTCTGGTGTGCGGTTTTTACTGACACCTGAAACCTGCTGTTCTATCTTGCCGCTACAAAGGCGCCGCTATGGCCTTCACTCTGGAATTTTTTGACCAGCTTGGTGGCTTTCCTCAAGTCATGGCCTGCCTGGATACGGACTCGGTGAAAGAGGGTGCCTTTCTTGGTAAAGGTGCTGATGGCCACTTTATACCCCTGGCCTTCCATTTTAGCTTCCAGACGGGTGGCATTTTGTTTTTGGGTAAAGGAGCCAATCTGGATATAGAAATCACCCTTGTTGAAGTCCTGATGGGGGAGGAATTGCGGTACCTCACGGTCTCCCTTGCGGACAGAGATTGCCTCGCCCAAGGCAGCTATACGTACACGGGCGGTGCCTTGTTTGACAACATCAAGCTCTTTAGCGGCCTCGTAACTTAAATCAATAATACGGCCACTGACAAAGGGGCCACGGTCGTTAATTCGGAGGGTAATTTCCTTGCCGTTGTCCAAGTTGGTCACCACCAAGTTGGTGTGCATGGGCAGGGTTTTATGGGCACCAGAGCGCTTGTACATATTATAGGTCTCACCATTGGAGGTTTTTCTACCATGGAATGGTTTGCCGTACCAGGAGGCAATGCCAGTCTGGACAAAGCCCTCGGAGGAGGGGAGTGGGTAATAGGTCTTGCCCTTAATTTTATAGGGGCGCTG
>JAOZSN010000059.1:0-6720 GCA_029939635.1 Deltaproteobacteria bacterium | reverse complement strand
GCCTCAACACTCACTGGCCGTTTGGTGGTGCTGCTGATTACCGGGACTTTAACCTTAGGGGCACAGCTCACCAGGAAGAAGAGAGCGATGCAAAGACAGAGAAGTTGTTTCATTTCTTAGTGTCCTTCATGGCAGGATTAAGGCCAGGGGCCTTGTCCATATTTAAGGGCTGCTCAAGGAGATGCAGATTGGTTTTTAAGCGTTGCCGATAAAATGGCCCTGCCTTGCCTGTGGTGTGTGGTGTATAGGGTAGTAGACCATGTCTCGGAGTCTTATTTGGGGTGATATTATCCATTATGACCTCACTCTCTTCGTCCACCCAGCTTAGATGGAGATCAAGGATGGGGCGACAGATCTGCAAAATGCCGTCATCATCAGCGCAGATAATGGGGAATTCCCAACGCCGCAACTCAAAACCTTTATGCCAGAGACCAATGGTGGTTTTGCCGGTCAGTTTATCAGACATGAAGGGATAGGGATAGCCGTCCAGGTTAATATTCGTGTAGACCTCATGTTCCACCTCAAAGGATCCTTGGACACTGATAGCCTCCCAAGGATCATAGTCTTCATCATCCTGGCGAAAGAGGTGGGTGCCCTCATCGGTATAAGACCACTGGCTATGGCATACAGCACAGGCCACCTTGCCACGGTATTGGGCATGGGCTGGGTGGTGAAGCTGGGGAACGGTTATTTTTTTGTGGGACAAGGAAAGGATAACAGTGCCGTTATTCTCGGCAAGCTGTAGGCCGTTGTTTTGTTTAGCTGCTGTAAATTCATGGCAACTGCGGCAGGTGGTGGTGGACGTAGCCATTAACTCTCCACCTTGATGACAGTCAATACAGGCCAGACCTGCCTTCTTGTGGACATCGGTGGCAAGTTGGTGATACTCCACACCATAGGGCCTATCTGCCTCAGAGCCATCTTTTTTGTACGGGGTGCGGTAATCCCAGTGGAGATCATGCTCGTAGCGGCCATAATAGTCTGCTCCAACAAAATTGCTGTTGTGGCAATGGAGACATTGGCTGTCTGGCGTCTTTTTTATAAAGGCATGGCTCACTAATGATGAATGACGAAATTCCAGATGGCAGGCTGCGCACCCTGTACCACGTAGGGTCTCGGCGTAGGGGTCACCATCATAGCTGATATGGCAGCGTAGACAACGGCGACGCAGCAGATCATCCACCAGTTGCAGTGGGGTGGTGATCTGAGCATGAACCGGGATATCCTCGGCCCGAGCTAAATCTGTCTCTGCCCCAAAGGCGCGACGGACACTATTAATTTCGTTGGCACTGGTAAAGTGGAGGGAGTGAGATGCGTCTGTCACCTGCTGGGCATGGCATGGAGCACAGGTGGAGGCCATGTGTTCAGGATGGGCGGGACGGCTGATCAGGCCATTATGGGCCTCTTCCTGGCTCAGCACATTTTCTTTGCCCTGGTGGCAGACAGTGCAGGCAAATTCATGGGCCTTATCCAGGCTGTGAGGATGGCAGGATGAGCAGGTGTATATTTTTGGTGCTGTAGGCTTTGTTGCCGTTGCAGGAGGTGGGGCTGGCTCATCCTGGGAGCAACCACTCGCTAGCAGCAGGACAACAAGGATGGTGCAGAGGCGTAGGATGGAGGATGGCATGTTTTTTTGTCTAGGGAGCAGGGGGAAGCCAAACATCAGTTATTCTGACAGCCGTATTCTTTCTTTTTCATCACGAATGGCCACCGCCATTTTTAAGGCCTTTTTTTTACCATGTTTATTTGCTGATACTGAGGTGTTGCCAGGACGGCCATCAGGGCATTGCCAACTGACATAGAACTTATTTTCCTTTTCACTGAAACGCACCCCAACAATGCCGGTATTAGTATTGGCCTTGCCCTGAATATGCTTGCTGGTGATGGGGATTCCCATTTCCTCCTTCATCCTGTCTCGCCAGGCCATGGCGCAGAGGAGAGCGGCTTGGTTGCCACCGTTTTTCAGGTCAGAAAATAGTTTGGAACGTTGTCTGCCATTATTCATTACCCGGGCGTACCAGCCATGGGTATTGATATGGTCAATACGTGAAATATTACGATATTTTGCTGATCTTGGCATGGGGCACGATACGTATATAGGGATTGATTTATGGTAGGGGGATAATTTTTTTCGCACATCCCCTTTATGGCTACTTATTGGCCTGAATTTTAAAAAAAGTCAAGATTACTGCCATGAAACCTGCTCATAGTATGGATTTTCATGGTTTTTGTCGATGTTTTTTTAAGGTTATTGGATTTGGAGAATAAATAGCGCTGGAAAAGAGAACCTTCTTGCACTATAGTATCGGCTGATTTTATTCTCCCTTTTCTTCCACTCACCCCCTGCCATATAGACCCCATGGAAATCGAAAAAAAGAAAACAAAGTATATTTTTATTACTGGTGGTGTACTCTCTTCCTTGGGGAAGGGTTTAGCCGCTGCTGCCATAGGTGCCTTGCTTGAGTGTCGTGGCCTGACCATTACCATGCAGAAGTTGGATCCCTATATAAATGTTGATCCTGGTACCATGAATCCATTTCAGCACGGCGAGGTGTATGTCACCGATGACGGGGCTGAGACGGATCTGGATTTAGGCCATTATGAGCGCTATACCTCTGCCAAGCTGGGGCAAAAGCATAATTTTACCTCTGGTCGTATTTATCACTCCGTCATTACCAAGGAACGGCGTGGTGAGTATAATGGTGGTACAGTGCAGGTTATTCCCCATATCACCGATGAGATCAAGAAAGCCATCCATGGCCTAGAGGGCGAGGCAGATGTTGCCATTGTTGAGATAGGCGGTACCATTGGCGATATTGAGGGTCAGCCCTTTATTGAGGCCATCCGCCAGTTTCGCCTGGATGTGGGGCGTGCCGATACCCTGTTCATCCATGTTACTTGGGTACCCTATCTGAAAACAGCTGGTGAGGTGAAGACCAAGCCCACTCAGCATTCAGTAAAAGAGCTGCGTGCCATTGGTATTCAGCCCGATATTCTGCTTTGTCGTACTGCCGTGGAGCTTAATAAAGGTTTAAAGCAGAAGATATCCCTGTTTTGTAATGTACCCACCGATGCGGTTATTACGGCCCGGGACGTGGATACCATCTATGAGGTGCCCCTTCATTTCCATAACGAAGGATTGGATACCAAGATTCTTGAGTTGCTTGGTGTTTGGACTGGTGCTCCTAAGATTGAACCATGGCAGGAGTTGGTGCGGAAGCTTAAGGCACCTATGCATAAAGTGACCATTGCCATTATTGGTAAATATGTCGATCTCACCGAGTCATACAAGAGTCTCCATGAATCCTTGGTGCATGGCGGCGTGGCGAATGATAGCCAGGTTGATCTTGTCTATATTAATGCCGAAGAGTTGGAAAGCGGTGATGTGGACGAATTGCTGGCTGATGTGCATGGCATCCTGGTGCCGGGTGGTTTTGGTAAACGTGGGGTGGAAGGAAAGATCCTCGCCATTACTTATGCCAGAGAAAAGAAGATACCTTTCTTTGGTATTTGTCTAGGTATGCAGATGGCCGTGGTGGAGTTTGCCCGTAATGTGGCTGGTATGAGCAAGGCCAACTCTGCTGAGTTTGATAAGGATAGCAAGGCGCAGGTCATTTATCTGATGAAGGAGTGGTTTGACCCTCGTACCGGTGTGACCCATGTTCGTGATGAGGAGTCAGATATCGGTGGTACCATGCGCCTGGGCAGCTATCCCTGTGAAATTACGAAGAAGACCTTTGCCGATAAGGCCTATGGCTGTAAGAAGATTGACGAACGTCATCGCCATCGTTTTGAGTTCAACCCAGAGTTCCGCGACAAGCTGGAGAAAAAGGGTCTTGTTATCAGTGGTACCTCCGCCGATAATAACCTGGTGGAGATCGTTGAGATTGCTGATCATCCCTGGTTTCTGGCCTGCCAGTTTCATCCTGAATTTAAATCCCGCCCCATGACCCCCCATCCACTCTTCCGCGATTTTATTAAGGCAGGGCTGGAGTACGCAGGTAAGGAGTAGAGGGGTAGTATATGACCATATCTATCAGCAATGACATCAAGATTGGCCCAGGTCAGCCGTTACTTCTCATCGGTGGCCCTTGTGTGATTGAATCAGAAGAGGTGGTACGTACCACGGTGGAGCGTCTTAAAGAGATAACCTCTCGTTTAGGAATCCCCTATGTCTTCAAGGCCTCCTTTGATAAGGCCAACCGTACTTCTTTGGCCTCCTATCGTGGCCCTGGTCTGGAAAAAGGCCTTGATCTCCTCTCCCGTATTCGTGACGAATTTGAGGTGCCGGTGATCTCTGATATCCATGAACCAAACCAGGCCAAGGCCGCTGGTGAGGTGCTTGATATTATTCAGATCCCTGCCTTTTTGAGCCGTCAGACCGATCTGTTGGCAGCAGCAGCAGCCACAGGAAAACCGATCAGCATCAAGAAGGGTCAGTTCCTCTCCCCCTGGGATATGGAAAATGCCGTCAATAAGGTGCGCCAGAGCGGTAATGATAAGGTCATACTAACCGAGCGTGGCATCATGTATGGCTATAATAATTTGGTGGTGGACATGCGTGCCCTGCCTGTCATGCGGGGCTTAGGTTGCCCAGTGATTTATGATGCGACCCATTCTGTACAGTTGCCCGGTGGTGCCGGCGGCAGCTCCGGTGGTCAGCGTGAATTTATCCCACCTCTGACGCGGGCAGCAGTGGCCGCTGGTATTGACGGCTTATTTATGGAAATTCACCCCAAGCCAGAGGAGGCCCTCTGTGACGGTCCTAACTCCATGCCCCTGGATGAGGTTGAAGACCTGCTTGTCATCTTGAAGCGCATTCATGAAGTGGTAAACGCATAATATGGCTGAATGTGTCCCTGGTAAGGATGGCTATATTGGTGACTGTGAACTGACCCAGGCCTTGCTTGATAAGGCAGCAGCTCGGGTAAAGGTTGAGGAACGTGGTTTTGTCTGGAGGGCGTGCCTGCCCAAGGCTGCCAAGGTCAAGTTATTGCTGCTCGATGTGGATGGTGTACTCACCGATGGTTCCATTACCTACAGTGATGAGGGCATAGAGTTAAAGACCTTTAACTCCCGCGATGGTTTTGGCCTTAATCTCCTGCGCCAGGCTGGGGTGGAGGTGGGTATTATCACCGCCCGTACGTCCAAGGCCTTGATTCGTCGTTGTCAGGATTTGCAGATTGAGCATCTCCACCAGGGCAAACGCAATAAGGTCGCGGTTTTTGAGGAAATCCTTGTTGAGCTTGGTCTGCAGCCAGAGCAGGTGGCCTATGTGGGTGATGACTGGCTTGATTTACCCTTGCTTGCCAAGGTTGGACTTGCCGCCACGGTGGCCGATGGTGTCCCAGAGATGAATGATGCTGTAGACTTTGTAACCCGTCGAGATGGTGGTCATGGTGCGGTGCGCGAGGTGTGTGATCTTATTATTGATGCCAAGGGTATGTATAAAGAGTTGCTGGGCAAATACCTGGCTCGAAACTAGAAACGCGAAACTTGAAACTTTCTTTTATGAAAAGCCGAAATCGTCTCTGGCTCATTCCCCTAGGGCTGGCAGTATCCTTTCCCTTTTGGCAACCCCTGTTTGCCTCTTTTTTAGCCATCCACATTGCCGAACGTCCACCCGCTGAAAATCGTGATCAGCGTCTGCAGATGGAAGACGTTATCCTAAATCAATATAACCAGGGTCGTTTGGAATTGGTGCTCAAGGCGGCAGGTGTGCAGAACAGTGAATTTGAGACTGAAGAATACCATCTACAACAGGTTGACTGTCTGCTCATGGATGACAAGGGAGAGTCCACTACAATTCGCGGTGGTGAGGCCCTTTTCTCAGTGCGGCATAATGTCGTTACCATCGTTGATGATGTGCAGGTGGAGACCCAAGGTGGTAAGTATCGCCTGACCACCGATGCCATGCGTTATCTTACTGCCTATCAAGTGTTGAAAACAGCCACCCCGGTTCATCTCACCTCAGAAGAGGCAGAGGTTCATGGCGGTAGCATGATGTATAATCTGCGCAGTGGTGATTTTCGGGTGGGTAAGAGGGTTGTTTGTCGGTTGTAATTGTGTTTTTTGCAATGGACTGATAGCCTCGCCTGCTACTGTTCTGTGCCAATCGCCGGAGGGAGGCTTGGTTAACACCAGCTGGCTGGTTCGAAGTCTTCTTACGGTCGCTTATCTGTGTTAATGAACCCAAGAAAAGTGGTGTCCGTAGTCGAGAAAGACAGCTCCTCACATCCGGGTATGGCCACCAAAAAAAGTAATCAATATTTACGGGAAACGGAGCCGTTTAGTAGCTCTTCACCATTCCTAAAGAGAATTTTTTCTTCCAGCTCTTTTTCCAAGCTAAGTTCGTGTAATAATGCAATCCCCTCGCCCTGATCGGCCCAAGGTGAATCGCTGCCAAAGAGCAGACGGTCGGGTCGGTGGTTGGTAAGAATGCGGTAGGCCTGATCTTTGCCTAAGAATTGCAGGGCAAAGGCGAGGTCGAGATATATATCTTCGCCGAGCAGATATTCTTCCACCTCATCCCAGAGTTGCCAGGAACCCAGATGGGCCGCCACCAGCTTGAGCTTTGGGAAACGGCTGATTAAAGCAAGGAGCTGTTTGGGGTCAGCCCGGCGTTCCTTGGCAAAGCCAATGTCATAGCCGCAATGCAGCACCATGATGAGATTGTGTGCGCTAATGGCTTGAAACAGGGGGACAAGGCGTTCCTCGTCC
>JAOZSN010000058.1 GCA_029939635.1 Deltaproteobacteria bacterium | reverse complement strand
GGCCAAGGTAGAGGAATTTGGCAAATTTAAAGGAGGTAAAGGCAGTCTTCCACATATTGGCTTTGGCAATGGTGGCTCCGGCAAAAGCAGCAATACAGACCGGCGGTGTGATGTTGGAATCTTGGGAGAGCCAGTAGACGATCATGTGCGAGGCAAGAGGGTTGACACCAAGATGGGTAAGGGCTGGAACCGCCACCACAGCTGTGATGAGATAGGCCGCCGTCACTGGCACACCCATACCCAAGACCAGGGAGGCCAGGGCAATGAGCAGGATGGTAAGGACAAGGGAGCCACCTGCTAACTCAATGACAATATCAGCAAAGGTGAGCACCAGACCACTATAGGTGAGCACACCAATGATGATACCGATAACACCAACGGTAGCACCAATCTTTAAGCTGCTCTCGGTACCAGCCCTGGCTGCTTCAAGAAAGCCGCGATGGTCAATGCGGGTATCCTTATTAAACCAGCTGATAACAATGCAGCTGACAATGCCAATGATTGCAGAGTAGCCAGGTGAGTAGCCCATCAGCATGAAGATGGTGATCGTCAGCAGGGGCAGGATGTAATACCACTCCTTTTTAAAGATCTCCATGGCCGATTTTTCTGATTTTTCACCCACCAGATTATACTTTTTTGCCTCATAATGGACCATGACAAAGACGGAGAAAAAATACATCAGGGCAGGGAAGAGGGCCACCAACATAATGCGTGAGTATGGCAGGCCTGTTAACTCAGCCATGATAAAGCCGCCTGCTCCCATGATTGGAGGCATAAACATGCCACCGATGGAGGCAGCGGGTTCAATGCCGCCAGCCACATGGGGTTTAAAACCGGCTTTTTTCATCATAGGAATGGTAAAGGCGCCAGTGGAAACGGTATTGGCAATGGCAGAACCAGAGATGGAACCAAAAAGGCCACTGGCAATGACCGACACCTTGGCCGGGCCCCCAACCTTATGGCCAACCGCAGCCAGGGGAAAGTCGATGAAAAATTTCTGAGCACCGCTTTTTTCTAAAAAAGCACCAAAGATGACAAAAAGAATAATGTAGGTGGCCAGGACATTGGCCATGATGCCAAAGACACCGTCACTTTTGTAAAAGATTGATACACATAAATTAGGAAAATCATCACCGGCATGGGAGATAAGCTCTGGTGCATAATCGCCATAGACGCCATAAAACAGCATCACCGCACCGATGATGACAAAGATATTGCCCACCACCCGCCGAGCCAGTTCAATGCCAAGAAGGACACCCACCATGGCTATGGCCATGTCCAGCTTTGTTTCCATGCCCATACGATAGTTAATCGCTTCAAAATTTGCCATCCAATAGCCAATGGTGCCGATGGAGAGCAGCATGAGCAGATAATCCACTATCCGTAAATATTTGTTCTTGCAGCCATAGACCAGGAAAACAAGGATATAGGTGATGATGATATAGATGCCGCGATGATATTGGGTGGCTGCCGGTTGAAAGACAGCGGAGTAAGAGTAGAAGAGTACTAATCCAACCGCCATAATATCAAAGATGATCTGTTCAAATTTATGAAGTTTATCAAGGAGCATAGGTATGGCCAGTAGTCAGTTATCGGTTGTCAGTTGCCAGTTACAGGAAGATGTTCTTGCGAGTAAATAGTGTTAATCGCAAACTGACAACTGATAACAGGTTTTTACAGCATCCCCTTCTCTTTCCAAAACTTAATGGCACCTGGATGCATGGGGGTAACGATACCCTTGGTACCAGTGGCAATGGCCATCTCTTTAAAGGTTTTCTTTTGACTAACCATGTGAGCCAAGCCAGCATCTGTGTAGATGACTGAGAGCATCTGGTAGACAATCTCATCTGGTACATCAGCATTGGCTACCCAGAGGGTGGAATCCTGAAAAGAAGGCGCTGCTTTTTCCACGCCACGATAGGTTCCTGCAGGTACAGAGAGTTGGGCAAAATAGGGATATTTTTCGTAGAAGCCGGTGGCTTGAGCATCGGCATTAAGGTCAATGAGTTCAATGTCATTGGTTTGGGCTGCCATGATAACGGCCCCACTGGGGAAGGCGGTGAAGAGCCAGAAGGCATCAAGCTGCTTATTGCCAAAGGCGGCAGCGGCATCGTTGTAGCCCATGGGGTTACGTTTAATTGTATCCCACACTCCCATATGGGTAAAAAAGAGTTCACAATTGGCGAAGGCACCAGAACCGGCATTACCAACACCAACCCGCTTGCCTACGAGATCTTTTACGCTTTTTATCCCAGACCCTTTACGTACCACGAGCTGGGCCGGAGCACCGTAGAGATAAGAGACAGCCATGACTTTATCATACTTATGGGTATCATTCTTCATGCGGCCATTGGCGCCAAGATAGACATGGCCAGAGTAGACTACACCAAAATCAGATTTTCCAGAGTTGACCTTACGCAGATTCTCCACAGAACCGGCTGAGGACTGGGCCTTGACCGAAAAATCTTTCATGGCTTTGACAGGTTTGTAGACCTGTATGGCATTGGCAACTACCTGGAAAGTGCCACCAGCTGGGCCACCGCCAAAGACGATTCTTTTTTTACGAGCATGGGATGCATCGGCGAAAGTGAACATAACACAGGCACAGAGGCAGAGTGTCAAGGCTATTTTGTTTCTTAACATTGTTTTCTCCTAGGTGGTAAAGAGTTTGATGGGAATAGGAATAATTGTTAAGTGTAATTTAATGACAATTATTTGTCCATAGAAAATGGGTACAAGTACCAATGGTGGGAAAATTTTAGGCGATTTTTCGTCCTGCTTTCTGCTATTCTAAAGATTGGTACATGCTAACTGCTATAGACAGGATTTACAGGATCTAACAGGATCTTTTTTCATCTGCTGTTATATCCTGTCCATCCTGTAAATCCTGTCTGAAAAAATATGAAAATGGAGATTGCTATGACATTAGCCGGGCAGATAATGAGTAGAGAGGTCATAACCACCACCCTAGATACAAAGGTGGAAGAGCTTGCCAAAATCCTTCATAAACATAGAATTGGTGGGGTACCTGTCTTGGGTGAGGGGGGTAAACTCCTCGGCGTGGTAACAGAAAATGATCTCATTGACCAAAGCAAAAGACTACATATTCCGACCATGGTTTCATTTCTGGATTCAGTAATTTTTTTGGAAAGTGCCGCGAATTTTGAGAAAGAAATTAAGAAGTTGAGTGGGTGTACTGTGGCAGATATCTGCTCCCGCGAAATTTACTCTGTCTCTGAGGGGGCAGATTTGGAGGAGATTGCCACCATCATGTCAGAACACAGGGTACATACCCTGCCGGTTATGCAAGGGGATACATTGGTGGGGGTAATTGGTAAGAGTGATGTGATTAAGGTATTGGCAAAATAAAATGACAGGTATCAGGTTTCGCAAAACCTGATACCTGAAATCTATTACTCTATTCCTTCCAGCTTCCAATCAGGGCTACCCACGGGGCGGGCCCAGGTCCATTTTTCGTCGAATTTGATAGGCTCGGTCATACTGCCCTTAATGAGTTCACCATTTTTATCGTTAACCGTGTAGTCAAGGATATTGGCGGTAAAATGAACCACAACAAACTCTTCGTTGCCATCCACCCCAGCATCTATCACCTCGGACTTGCGGACTGAGATGTTTTCCAGCTTGTTGATCTCGCCATTACCCTTCATCTCTTGAAAATGGCCCTCATACTCTTGGATCAACTGGTCGCCTAGTAGGTGGCGGTATGATTGCACATCCCGCCGTGTCCATCCTGCCTGTACCTTAAAAAAGACATCTTGGGCCACCTCAGAGAAATAGCCGGGGTCAAAATCTGGCTCTGACTGGCGGATCTGGGCTATGCCACCTGCCATGGTGTCATCATGATAGGTGGCAGTCTCACTCTCACTCTCATTTTCATAGGGGTGGGGATCATAGCCTGTCTGTTGTTTCTGTTTGTTGCCGGTGATTTTTTTGAAGATGAAATAGGCAATACCACCGAAGATGAGAATCTGCATAAGACCTAATCCGGAGCCACCCATACCTGCACCGCCAAACATGCTGCCAAAGAGCATACTACCAATGGCACCACCAAGAAGTCCGCCAGCCATACCTTTCATAAAGCTATTGTTCTTCCTGGGTTGGGTTGTTTTTGGAGCACGTTGCACTGGTGGTCTGGTTGTTTTTGAGCGGCTGAAGGAACGACCACCACCGCGAGAACGGGCATCGGCATCATTAACATAAATACCGGCATCAAAGAGGGTCAATGCCATGAAAATTAGAAAGAATGGGGAGAGATATTTACAGATTTCTAACATAATGATTTCCTTAGGGAAAAATGAAGAATAAAGGCGTCCTGTTGTAGGAGCCGTATTTATGATTTTATATTGTATTTACGGCCAGATCAGTGATTTATGCAGCCAGCCTTTAGTGCCGTCGCTATGGGTAACCTGAACCCAGCTGCCGTCGTTGCGACCGCGGGTGAAGACGACGCCGTAGAGGGCCGTGGCAACGATTTCATAATTTTTGCCTGGCCCAACGCGTAAGTTTGCCTTTTTGACCTTTACGATGGTCTTTTTCTTGGAGGTAAGCAGAGGAGCATAAATCCAGCCTGTATCCCCTTCAAAGTCGGTGGTTTGTATCCACTCTCCCTGCTTTTTCACCACCTTGAGGGGGAAGTCTTTAAAAACCTCCCAATACACCTCGTTTTTGGTAGATGGGCCAGAACGAACATTAACTCCATCCTTGACAACAGTCATATATTCGGCGGCCTGGGCCGGGGTACAGAAAAGCAAGAGTAGTAGAATAGAAAGAAGAGGACGGCGCCTGATAAGGTTCAGCATGGCTTGGTTCGCTCCGAGGGGGACTAAGATTCATAACAATCTGGAAACTTTATTATTTCCAGCTTTAGTTGACTACCGACAAAATAGCATTTCAGTTGACTGAAGTCAACGGCTCACGGGGGTGATTGTATATGGATGAGAAACTCGGTATTACCCTTTGGTCCAAAGATGGGTGACGGGGTGACCTCACTGCTCAGGAGATTTAAGGAGGCAGTAAAGGCGACAATGTCTGCAATGACTTCTTGGTGCAGGGCCGGATCCCTGACCACGCCTCCTTTGCCTATCTTGCCCTTAGCCACTTCAAACTGTGGTTTGATCAACGATAGGATATTGACCGGTTTTGGAGCAAAAAGTTCCAACAAGGGTGGAATAAGGAGCTTGATAGAGATAAAGGCTGCATCAATGACTGCTAGATCAAGGGGTTCTGTTATTTCTGCACTGCTGAGATAACGGGCATTGGTTCGTTCCAGTACAACCACCCGCTCATCCTGGCGCAGAGGCCAGGCCAGGATGCCATAGCCAACATCCACAGCATACACCTGCGCCGCACCATTTTGCAGGAGGCAATCAGTAAAGCCGCCGGTGGAGGCGCCAATATCCGCACAGATAAAACCCAGAGGCTGGACATGGAAATGATCCAAGGCCTTAGCAAGTTTTAGACCACCACGACTGACAAAAGGACTTTCTTTAGCTTTAATGCTAATGTCAACATTAGCATTAAGCTGGCTGCCTGCCTTGTCCATCCGTTGGTCATTAACAAAGACCACGCCACTGCCAATAATTGCCTGGGCCTTGGGGATGGATTCTGCCAGACCTTTGTTAACTAGGAGAGTATCAAGACGAAGTTTCACCCTCCATCTGCCTTGCGGATAAGTTCACAAAGCTCATCGGCCATGGTATCGATAGTGTCATCATCTTTGCCTTCGAGCATGACCCGTACCACTGGTTCCGTGCCTGAGTGGCGTACCAGGATACGGCCATCATTGCCTAGTTTTTTCTCCATGCGTGCCATGGTGTCATTGAAGTCGGGCACCAGTTCAAGATCCATTTTTTTGGCGGTGCGGACATTTTTTAAAACCTGGGGAAAGGCCTCCATAACTGTTGCCAGTTCTGAAAGGCGTTTTTTGCGTTTAATCATGATGGCCAGTAATTGCAGGGCGGCCAGTATGCCATCTCCGGTGGTGTTATGATCTAAAAAGATGAGGTGGCCAGATTGCTCACCACCCATATTATACTTGTGACGGCGCATCTCTTCTACCACATAGCGATCTCCAACTGCCGTGCGCACCAGTTTGCCACCCATCTTGGCCATGGCCACCTCAAGTCCGAGGTTACTCATTACCGTGGCCACCATGGTTTTTTTGCGCAGCTTTCTGGTTTTAATCATCTCTTGGGCGCAGATGGCCATGACATTATCGCCATCCACTACCACGCCATTCTCATCGCAGACAATGAGGCGGTCACCGTCACCATCTAAAGCAATACCGATATCTGCTCCTAGTTCTTTTACCTTTTCAGCCATCACCTCTGGGTGTAGGGCACCGCATTCATGGTTGATATTGGTGCCGTCAGGACTAACACCAATGGCCGTTACCTTAGCGCCAAGTTCCTCAAAAACCTGGGGTGCGACATTGTAGGTGGCACCATGGGCACAGTCGAGGACAATGTGGAAATCATCCAGGGTGTATTTCTTGGGAAAGGTGTTTTTTGAAAAAACGATATAACGGCCCCGGGCATCCTCAATGCGGAAGGCCTTGCCAACCTCATCTGCAGTGGGGCGTAATGCTGCCATCTTCTGGGAGAAGATAAGATCCTCAATATCAGCCTCTTTTTCATCTGGTAACTTGAAGCCATCCTTAAAGAAGATCTTGATGCCGTTATCTTGAAAAGGGTTGTGGGAGGCAGAAATTACCACCCCGGCATCGGCACGCATGCTGGTAGTGATAAAGGCAATGGCTGGGGTGGGCAGGGGGCCGGTGAGCATGACATCAACGCCCATGGAGCAGATGCCAGCGGCCAGGGCATTTTCCAGCATATAACAGGAGAGTCGGGTATCTTTACCAATGACAATGCGATGACCATGGCGTTTATCTTTGACCTGGAAGGCTATGCCACGGCCAATCTGCATGGCGATTTCTGTGGTCATTGGATATATATTGGCAACGCCGCGTACGCCGTCGGTTCCAAATAATTTACGCATGGATGAGACTCCCTTATTGGGTTTTTCGTTTTACATATCGTCTGTTTCCTGCACATCAGAAACAGACGATATGTAAAACTTTATTTTGTTTTTTGAATTGGTGCGCTCTTCTCTGTGGGGATGGTGACAGTAATCTTGCTGGGATCAACCTCCAAGACCTTTACCATGGGTGCTGGGATTATCTTTATCTGTACTTCATTTTGGCCAGGTTTTAAGTCGTTGGTAAGTACGGATGCGCTAATCAATGACTTGATATTGCTTGTTTTTTGGGCCAGAGAATAGGGTATAGACAACATGACTTTAACCCTGGCAGGTGCAAAGTGCACGCCTCTTTTTTTATCCTTCTCAGAGAGAGGAATAGGAAAATTGGAGATCGAGCGATGTTCCTGGCGCTCTTCAATGATAATGGAGGCAGTTACCACGGGTTCCCCAATAATTGCCGCAATTTTGGGGCTAAGGTCAAGGGAGGTGTGGGCCATGGTAGAGCTGGTGAGCTTACCTATCTCCAGGGGTTTCGTGTTAATAGTTTTAAGATCACCTAGTATTGTTTTGGGGGCGGTCACGGTGATGTTGGCAGGTTCCAGCATCACGGAGATGAGTTTGTAGCCTGGGTTCATTTTTCCAGCTGTAATGGGCTGGATGGGGATTTTCTTCTCAATAAGTTCGTCAAGCTGAACAATAAATTCAGCAGGGTTAACCCGGTGGAGTTTTATTCCCCAGGGCAGTGGAATAGATGTGGGTTCATTTTTAACTACCACTGGTCCAGGCGAGGCCTCAGACAGATCCACGGTTTTGGAGACGTGACTGCGCTCCAAGTTACGGATAACGCTTTGTGGCCCGGTGACAGAGATTTCCAGTTCCTTTTTGTATTCATTGGAAATGATTAAATTACTGGGCAGGTTGATGATCTCCACTGGAATCTTGACATTCATGTCAACCGTGCTTTCACCGCCAACAACATACCAGAGAAAGATGGCGAGGAAGAGGGAGACAAGTTTCAGTACCCAGTTCTTTGGCCATTTCCATGAGCCAAAAAAAATTTCTATTATTTGTTTAACCAATTTTTCCATAGGTTCTTTTGGAATTCTTTTGGAACAAAGATAGCCTCAAGGCGGTTACGCAGTGAGGTGATGTCCAAGTCACTGGTAATGCCACCATGCATGACCAGTGAAATGGCGCCGGTTTCTTCTGAAACCACAACAATAATAGCATCGGTCTCTTCAGAAAGACCAATGGCAGCACGGTGACGGGTTCCCAGGGAGCGGCTGATATAAGGATTTTTGGTCAAAGGTAAGACACAGCTTGCCATGAGTAGGCGGTCGTTGCGGATAATGATACCGCCATCATGCAATGGAGAAGTCGTGTAAAAGAGGCTGATGAGCAATTCTTTACTGAGTACAGCATCTACCTGGTGGGCTGATTCAAGGTAGTCATTGAGACCTGTTTCTCGCTCTAAAACCATCAGGGCACCGATCTGGCGTTTGGCCAAATATTCGGCGGCACCGATAACGGCATCCAGGGATTTTGTGGTATCTGCTGAGGGGGAGGTCTTGGTGAATGGTGTTTGTCCCATCTGGGTCAGGGCGCGACGGATGTCCCGTTGGAAGATGATAATAATGATGATAAAAATGGAGCTTAAAAAATGGCCCAACAGCCAATACAGGGTGAGGAGCTGGAGTTCCCTGGCAATAAAATAGACTACACCGAGGACGGCAATGCCCGCCAGCATTTGAACGGCCCGTGTGCCTTTAATGAGAAGGATGCCGCGATAGGTGATAAAGGCGACGATTAATATGTCGGCAATATCAAAAAAGAAACGATATGATTGAAAAAAGCCTAGCAGAAACTCGGGCATCGAAGGTGTCTGTGGAAGAATTTGGATCAGCTGAAGGACGGGAATAATCCCTACCTAATATCATAAAAATTCATTAACAGCGAAGCGGTGTTAGCCTTAGATCGGAGTCTCGCTCCGTTCGCTTGCCTCGTTCATTTAGGAATGCGAAGCATAGTTGTGCTATTCGAGCAGGCCTAAATGGACTAAGATGAGGTGCTGGTGAACTTTTACCTATCTTTAGAATAGCATGTTCTCTGTAAGGAAGCAACAGCGCGAGATTAAAGGATTTTGTTTTCTTGAAAATTTCTTTGGGAAAAATTCCTCGACCAATTTATAGACCTGGACACTATCTTCTGCATTATCTGTCTTGACAGTGCCAGGAAAGTCATTTATAAATACGTGTTTCTGAAATTGTGCATAACCCTATGGGTCGGTGACGTGGCTGCCTCCGACTTATTTTTTTACAATGATACTAATTAATTACGAATTAAAAGAGGATACATAATAGTGGCTAATCATAAATCAGCTCTGAAAAGAAATCGGCAAAATGCCGTACGCCGTGCCAGAAATCGCGCTATCCGTACCAAGATGAAGACCTTTGTTAAGCGTGTTGACTCTGCCATTGAGGAAAATTCACCTGAGAATGCCCAGGTTGCGCTGAAAGCGGCTATCCCGGTTATTATGAAGGCAGCTTCCACGGGTACCCTGAAGAAGGGAACAGCTTCTCGTACGGTTTCCCGCCTGGCCAAGCGTGTTAATAAGTTTGTTGCCGAGGCTGCATAAGCACTGTTGCTTCTTATTATCTTGCCAGTTGATCCGGTATAAAAGAGCCATGGAAACATCGTTAAAGATGTTTCCATGGCTCTTTTTGTATACGCTACTAAATAGTTACAATAGGGTGGAAATGCATGTCTTGCGATTCTACTTAATTATTTACAGCTTTTGTCTGCCGTTACAGTCTTATATGGTTTTAAAAATGGTTCGTCATGTATAAACCTGCTCTGCCCGATTTTAAGCGGTTGGCCCGGGATGCCGGTCTTATCCCTGTCTGTCGGGAGATAATTGCTGATCTGGATACTCCCCTTACCGTCTTTGCCAAATTGGCTGGCGATGAGTCCCATGCCTTTTTGTTGGAGAGTCTTGAGGGTGGGGCCAAGTGGGGACGCTATTCCTTTGTTGGCTATGATCCCTTGCTCACCTTTGAGAGTCGTGGTGAGAATATTACCGTACAGCGCCATGGTCAGCAACAACAGTCCACTGGCAATCCCTTGCAGGAGTTGCGGCGTCTCCTTGCCTCGTTTAAGGCCTGTTCAGATAGTGATTTTCTGCCTCGGTTCTTTGGTGGTGCGGTAGGTTTTTTAGGCTATGATATGGTCCGCTTCATGGAGCAACTGCCCCAGGAGAATCCTCCCCTGGAGAATTTTCCTGATTCTTCCTTCATGATCCCCAGCTTTGTGCTGATTTTTGACAACCTTAAGCAGACCCTTACCGTGGTTCATTGTGTTGAAATCGCTGATGACGCTGAACTTGAGGAAGTGTACAATCGTGCCCTACGTCAGATTGATGGGGTAATCAGTCGTCTGCGCAAACGGCCTCTGCCCTATGATGTGGTTGAGGGTGATGGTGGCTTTAGCGCCCATGAATTTACTGCCAACATGGATAAAGATACCTTCCATGATATGGTGGCCAAGGCCAAGGAGTATATCTTGGCCGGTGATGTTATTCAGGTGGTGCTGTCCCAGCGTTTTCACAGTAAAACAGACTTGCCTCCCTTCCTGCTCTATCGAGCCCTGCGTCATATTAATCCAAGTCCCTATCTCTTTTATCTGAAAATGGGGGACATTATTCAGATTGGCTCCTCGCCTGAGATTTTGGTACGCCTGGAGGATAATAATGTTGAGGTGCGGCCCATTGCCGGAACTCGGCCACGCGGTGCTACGACCGATGAGGACCTTGCTCTGGAAGAGGAGTTGTTGGCCGACCCCAAGGAACGGGCAGAACATCTTATGTTGGTGGATCTGGGGCGTAATGATATTGGCCGTGTTTGTCAGTATGGTACGGTTGGTACCTATGAGTTAATGGTTATTGAGCGCTATAGTCACGTTATGCATATTGTCTCCGGGGTGCGGGGACAGCTCGCAGCAGGAAAGGATCAGTTTGATGTGGTTAATGCCTGTTTCCCGGCTGGTACGGTGAGCGGTGCTCCTAAAATACGCGCCATGGAGATCATTGAAGAGCTGGAGCCAGAACGTCGCGGACCATATGCCGGGGCGGTGGGCTATTTTGGCTTTAATGGCAATATGGATTTTTCCATCACCATCCGCACCTTTATTATGCAGGGCCGTGACCTCTGGGTTCAGGCCGGTGCTGGTATTGTTGCTGATTCTGATCCTGAGATGGAATTCCAGGAAACATTAAATAAATCACGAGGCCTGCGTCGCGCTGTAGAATTAGCGGAAAAAGGCCTTTAAAGGCTGGTTTCAGGGATCAGGTGTCAGGTGTTGGCTGACTTTCTGTTTCAGTTTTATCCTGACACCCGACACCTGATCCCTGAAACCTGAATTTATGATTTTAATAATAGATAATTACGACTCCTTCACCTACAACATCGTGCAGACCATTGGTGCTTTTGGCGCAGATATTCAGGTTTTTCGCAACGATGAGATTGATATCTCTACCATTGCTGAATTGGCCCCAGATCGTTTACTTATTTCACCCGGGCCTCGCACCCCGGAACAGGCTGGTATCTCGGTGGAGGCTATTCTCCATTTTAGTGGCAAGATTCCCATTCTTGGCGTCTGTCTTGGCCATCAATCCATTGGTGCTGCCTTTGGCGGTACCATCGTGCGGGCCGGTCGCATTATGCATGGCAAGACAAGTCCGGTGAACCATGATGGCATGGGGGTCTTTAGTGGTCTCCCCTCACCCTTTGCTGCTATGCGCTATCATTCATTGGTGGTGGATAAAGAAACCCTGCCTGCCTGTCTGGAGATTACGGCTGAAACAGACCAGGGAGAGTTGATGGGCTTTAGGCATAAAGAGATGCTGGTGGAAGGGGTTCAGTTTCATCCTGAATCAATCATGACCCCGGATGGTGTGCAGTTATTACAAAATTTTATCAGTCCTGATTATGAACAGCTGGTACGAGGATAAGAGATGATTAAAGAGGCAATTGCGAAGGTGGTGACAGGTACTGATCTCAGTGAAGATGAGATGGTTGCGGTGATGGATGAAATCATGGGTGGCGAGGCCACTGATGCGCAGATTGGCGCTTTTATTACCGCTCTGCGCATGAAGGGCGAAACCATTGATGAGATCACTGGGGCAGCTCGGGTGATGCGTCAGAAGGCAACTCCGGTGGATGCTGCTGATGAGGGTGAGGTGCTGGTTGATACGGTGGGCACCGGTGGTGATGCTTCAGGTACATTTAATGTTTCTACCACCAGTTCCTTTGTGGTGGCTGGGGCCGGTATCCCGGTGGCCAAACACGGTAATCGTTCGGTATCAAGCCATTGCGGCAGTGCTGATGTTTTGGAAGCTTTGGGTGTTGATTTAGGTCTTTCTGCCGAAGATATTGGCCGTTGTGTGCGTGAGGTTGGCATCGGCTTTATGTTTGCCCCCATGCTGCATGGAGCCATGAAGCATGCCATAGGCCCGCGCCAGCAGGTTGGTATCCGTACGATTTTTAATATCCTTGGTCCTTTGACCAATCCTGCCAAAGCCAATGTCTATGTGCTGGGGGTATTCACTCCTGATCTTGTTGAGCCTTTGGCCAATGTTCTTGGCCGTTTTGGCATTAAACGTGGTCTGGTGGTCTGTGGTGAAGGGAATATTGATGAAATTACCATTACAGGCAGCACTCAAGTGGCAGATTTCCATGATGGTGAGGTGCATTGTTACACCATCACCCCGGAAGAGGTTGGTCTCAAACGTGCTTCTCTGGCAGAGATCCAGGGCGGTAAGACAGCTGAACTTTCTGCCATTCAGCTCCGTGAGGTGCTGGAGGGCAAGGAAGGCCCCTGTCTTGATATGGTGCTCATGAATGGTGGCGCCGCATTGATGGCTGCTGGTGCCGCAGCAGATCTGGCTGCTGGCGTAGAGCTAGCGCGCACAACAATAAAATCAGGAGCAGCTCTTGCCAAGCTTGAGGCGTTGGTGGAGTTTTGTAAATGATCCTAGATACCATTGTAACCGAGAAAAAGGCGGAGGTAGCTGCCCTTAAAAAGCAGGGTATCATACCCCCGAACCATGAGGTTGATTCTCCTCGCGGCTTTCAGGCTGCCTTGACCTCTTTTACGGGAGTGGCCCTTATTGCTGAAGCAAAAAAAGCTTCGCCCTCCAAAGGGGTTATTTGCCCTGATTTTCAGCCAGCCGAGATTGCTCGTAGTTACGAGGCCGGAGGGGCCCAGTGTATGTCGGTGCTTACTGACGAGAAGTTTTTTCAAGGTCATCTTGATTATCTTTCCCTGGTGCGGCAGACGGTGAATCTACCGGTGTTGCGTAAGGAATTTATCATTGATACTATTCAGATTGAGGAGGCTCGGATCCATGGTGCCGATGCCATCCTGCTCATCGCTGCTATTTTAAGCACCAAGCAGATGGCCGAGTTCCTGGCCGCCAGTCATGAACTTGGCATGGACACCTTGGTAGAGGTGCATGATGAAAGGGAGGTGGAGATGGCCCTTGCCATTGATAGCCCTCTTATTGGTATTAATAATCGTAATCTTAAGACCTTTGAGGTGAGTCTGGATACCACCTTTCGTCTGCAAAAAGAAATCCCTGGTCATATTCCAGTTGTAAGTGAATCTGGAATTTGCGCTGTTGATGATATTAAAAGGATTAAAGATAATAATATCACTGCCGTATTGGTCGGTGAAACCTTGATGCGAGCCGGGGAGCAGGGAGCTTTGGCAGAGTTGATGGGAAGATAAGCTTTTGTAAGGATCCAGGAAGGTACTCAGTTTTAATTTCAAACGTGGAACTGGAAACTATAAACTTTTTTCGAGGTATACATGGCTGGGCGCACGCGGGTTAAAATCTGTGGTATGACTGAGTTGTTTGAGGTGGAGGCGGCAGTGGCCGCTGGCGTTGATGCCTTAGGCTTTATCTTTGCTGGGAAAAGTCCGCGGGCCATTGACCCGGAACGGGCCCAGGAAATTATTTCCCTACTGCCTCCCTTTGTGGATGCTGTAGGGGTCTTTGTCAACGAAGATCCAGCCAGAGTATCCGAGATTGTAAATTTTTGCGGGCTTACTGTGGTGCAGCTCCATGGCCAGGAGCCCCCTGAGTATTGTAGCATGATGCCAGTCCGGGTTGTGAAAGCCTTTCAGGTTCGTTCTGATCTGAAAACTGAGACGCTGGCTGCCTATAATGATGTGGTGCGGGCCTTTCTTCTTGATACGTACCATAAAGATATGGTTGGTGGTACTGGCGCTACTTTTGATTGGAGTTTAGTGGAGAAATTGGAACTGGCGAAACCTGTTATCCTGGCCGGTGGTCTTGACCAGGATAACGTCGCTGCTGCCATCAAGCAGGTGCACCCCTTTGCTGTGGATGTTAACTCCGGTATTGAGATTAGCCCGGGACGGAAAAATATTGATAAGATTAAGGCCCTGATGAAAGCGGTTGCTGGGGTGGATGTAGGCTCTCCATGAACATCACCCTGCACACGCTACAATTCCCCGATATACCGATGTATTGTCGGGGAATTGAATCACGCACATGGCGACGTTCCTGAATCTCCTACATTCATGGGTGGTTGTTAATTGATCGTTCTCGGGTGGACAAATAGGAGCGATATTGCTTGCTTCTTGTTTTGGTGCAACAACAGTCAACAGTCACAATCTTTTACTATTTTTTCACCACCACAAAATGGCTGCGCTTGTCTCGTTTAATGAGAAAGAGTAGTTTCTTTGCCTTACCCTCTTTTTGTAAAATCTTGTTGAAATCACGAACGTTTTTAATCTGTTGTTGATTTATCTCGACAATGAGATCGCCACGGCGTAAACCTGCCTGGGCCGCGCTTGAGTTTCTGGCCACATTACTGATCAAGACGCCATCTTTTTCATTAAGATCTAGGGATTCTGCTATTTCTGGAGTTAATTTTTGGACAGATAACCCCAGTGCAGCCATCTCTTCATTTTCATTCATGAAGTTGCCTGCGTCCTCTCCTTTGAGTTCCCCCAAGGTGACCACTATGTTTTTTTCTTTTCCTTTACGAAAAATAGTTACTGTGACTTTCTCTCCAACACTACTTTGGCCTACAAGGGTCGGCAGCATTGTCATCTGGGTGATTTCCTGACCTTTGAATTTGATAATGATATCACCTTGTTTTAGTCCAGCCTTGTCGGCAGGGCTTTGTTTTCCTACACCGCCAATCAAGGCACCATACGGTCTATCCATGCCAAATTGTTCAGCTATGTCTTGGTTCACTGTCTGAATATGGACGCCGAGCCAGCCTCGCGTAACCACACCATGTTCTTTGAGTTGTTCCATGACATTTTTTGCCATATTTACTGGAATGGCAAAACCTATACCGATATTGCCCCCGGAGCGGGAAAAAATTGCAGTATTAATGCCTACCATCTCACCATCAAGGTTGAAGAGTGGTCCTCCTGAGTTGCCAGGGTTGATGGAGGCATCGGTCTGGATGAAATTACCATAGGCACCGCCGCCAAGGGCTCGCCCTTTAGCGCTGACAATACCAGCGGTCACGGTCTGCTCTAAGCCAAAGGGGTTGCCAATGGCTACTACCCAATCACCGACGCGGAGTGCTGCCGAATCTCCAAGGCTAACAAAAGGTAGAGGCTTTTTAGGCTCAATTTTAATAAGAGCTAGGTCAGACATCTTGTCTAAACCTATTACCGTGGCCTCATACTCCTCATGATTGGCAAAGCGAATGTGGATTTCGTCAGCATTCTCAACAACATGGTTATTGGTAAGGATGTAGCCATCACTGGAAATAATAGCACCAGAGCCTAAGCTCTGTTTTTTTTGCTGCTGGGTTTGGAAGCCTTGATTTGGAGGTGTATTGAAAAAGCGTCTGAAAAAATCTTGGAGGTCATCAGGGTTCCCCTGATAGGAAAATTGTGGGGAACGTTCGGTTTCAATGGTTTTAGTCGTGTAGACATTAACCACCGTCTGGCCCTGTTCCTCAACAAGGTCGGCAAAACTCGTGGGGTAGGCAGCTAAGGCCTGTTGTCCGGTCATCAGCATCAGCATCAGGGTCAGTAACAGGGTAAAGACAGAGTAATTTCTGGCATGATGTTGATATTGAATGAGCTGGATAGATGTTTGCTTGAGAGTGTTCACACCATTCTCCTTTATTTGATATGGATACTTTTTACCTGGTAATAGTCTTATTTGATGACAGATGTAACGGGAGAAAGTTCACTGATGAGCAAAAAAAAAACTTAGCAAACTTAAATTTGTCAGGGTTTGGGTGGCTTAGAGAGTTGTGATACGTCGGGACAAAAAGAGCTTTTTCTGTTGGGGCTTTTAGCCAAGTTGCTCCAGTTCATCTGTCACAGGTTCATCTCTGTGAGCAGTGATAGATCTGCCCAGGCGATCCAGGTTGTCAGATGCCGCCCCGCCTCGACGATCATTGATAGACCTACCAAGTCTGTCAAGTTCATCATATACATCATGAGTTGGAGTTGCAATTGTAAGAGAAGCGCTTAAAGCTGTGCCAACTAGGGCGACGGTAGCAAGGGAAGTAAGTTTAGGTAAAGT
>JAOZSN010000186.1 GCA_029939635.1 Deltaproteobacteria bacterium | reverse complement strand
GGCTGACTAAACCAATCATTGCCCAGCTTCCAGGCCAGAATCATATCAGGCCGATAAATCTGATATTGATCAAAAAGATCTGCCAAACGACCAGCCAGTTGAAATAATTTTAGTCCCTGTTCATCATCCTCTAGATAATGACGCACCGGGGTAAAAATTTCATCCTCGCCACAAAGAGCAGGCAATAAGGCCATGATCTGCCAGGCCATAGCTTCCTGATCAGGAGTGGCTGCCTGCTTGGGCAGCACAGCATTAAAAAAATCGTTAATAATACGATTTGGGAAAAAAAACTCCAAACCAGCACAAATAGCTGCCTGATCAGCCAGCCGCAAGGAAAGCCAACGCCCCATACCAGAGGTCTGCACCACCACCTTGTGCTGGGCCAAGGGAGGCCGACTCCCCTGGGCCAGATCACGAAAAAACAGGTTGGCCAGGGTCTGTAAACTATTGCTGGAATGAAAAAAAAGGGACATGGAAAAACAATTCTCAATGGAAGGTTCGAAGGCTACGCATATCTGAATTTAAGGCTATATTAGCACGACATGTATAGTAAATCGTGGACATAAAGGCGTAAACCATTTTACGGTTGCCCAATTAAAAAAGCAACTCAACAACACCATTTTTCCTTGCAATCTAATGAATCACCAATTAAATTTATCTATTTTATATTCAATAATTTATAGGAGACATATTATGTACCAACTTTGCCGTTATCTTTTTCTATTTTTCGTCCTTTCCCTGCCATGTATACATACCGTTCAGGCAAGCATTGATCGCAGCGATGAGGTCTTGTCTTATCTTAACGGTCTACAGAGTGAAGATATTACAAAGCGCATAACCACGGCCAAGCTCATCACCAAATCAGGAATTAACGATAAACAACTCTCTGAATTACTGGCTCGCCTTATTGACACAAAACTTGCCTTCTTGTCTAGCACACCAACACCTGCTGGTGATGTGCTCACTGATGAAATGGCATGGTTCTGTAAAGCCCTGGCCTCATCAGGTGATACGAGCTATGAATATGTTTTCCAAAAGGTAATTGCCACCGCGAGCAATGACAAGGTAAAACTATACGCCCAAAAAAGCCTTGCAGAGATAAGCAGTTATGCCCAACGTAATACCATTCTCAATGATACAGAGGCCTATGATGCTACCCTGTCCAGAGAAGAAAATCGTTATGTCAATATGCTCCGTTCCCAAGACACGTTGCTGAAACGGGATGGAGCCAAATACATCCTGCGGGCAAACAACCTCCCCAAAAAAGTATATGACATCCTGAACAAAGAAATACTCAACACCTATCAAGTAAACAGCCGAGACAGAAACCAGATTGATGCCGTGGCCTGGATGATGAAAGCACTTACCTCCTCAAGAGACAAAAAATATGTCCCCACCTTCCTTGCTGTGCTGAAAAACTCGAAAAACATCAAACTGCAAAGATATGCCGAAAACAGTCTGAAACGTCTGGATCCCTCAGTTCTGCCGGATGAGTTTGCTGATTTGTAACAAACGCCCCAATAGATATTTTCAAGATATTATCTGACTCCTGGACAGCAGTACCAGGAGATTTTGACCTTTTTCATGGCACATAGTTACGCCCGTAACTTTATGCCCCGATCAGCTGCCCCCTCTTCAATCTCCCCTTGAAAATCTTTGCCACAGTGGCAAAACATGCTACAATAATATATTGTATGCAAGATTTTCTATATGTATCGGTGTAAAGGAGATTGCCTTCGTACTTCCCCTCCCCTGCTTTAATTTACGTGCATGTCTCAGCCCATTTTCAGGAGATTCTTTTTGCGAAATTTGCTCATCAGTGCGATTCTTGCCAGTGCCATTGGCACCATTACACTGCTCGTCACCTTTCCTCTGTCGATCCAGCACATGGTTGCCATGGCTCTACTCACTGTGGCCATAGCGACTACCATTATTGCCTGCAACCGTTTTTTGCAGGAAAGAGAGCAACAAAAGAGTACGCTGAATGCCACCTTGCAACGCCAGGAGAATATAATCCGCCAACAAAACGATGGATTGCAGACCTATCTTGCCAATCTAGAATCCTTTGTGAAGCTGGAAAATGAATTAATAATTAAAAAGATTATCAGCATGGAGGCTGAAATTGCGACCCTGATTCAAAAATTTAGCAGTTTCAACAGCACCACTTCCAGCAGACTGACCAGTCAGGATGAAGGTCTTGAGCGCCTGAAAAAATCAGTCCAGAATATGGGTGTATTACTCACCACCTTCAGCAAAGCCCAGGAAAATTTTCGCAGTAAAGCAGCAACCGCTTTTAAAGAACTAAAAGATGCAGCAAGCAAGCAAGCTGAACAACAAAACCAAGAACTGGTAACCTTGGAAGAGCTCAGCACCAAGACAGAAACTGAATTTGCAGCACAAAAAATACATATCAAAACCATCCACTCCCTGCTCAGAGACACAGCCTCGGCCTTACAGACCTTGCAGCAGGAGAGTGAATCCCAATTTGAACACCAAAGTAACGGTCGTGATGCCTTAGCTGCCCTGCTTACGGAAACCCGCTCTCAGGTTGAGAAATTACAAAAAGTAACAGCTACTTCGTTTACTGAACAGAGCAAGGTGTCCACTGCGATTAATCAGCAGGCAAACAATAATTACAACCTCATAGAGTCTCTGCACACTGAGACCACGGAACTCTCTACAGCCCAGCAAAAAGACATAACAGCCCTTAACCTGGGCCAGACAAGCCTGCAAAACCAGGCAACAGGGCAACAAGAGTGCTTAACCAGGATAGAAAAGGGCCAACTCAGTAAACTGGCTGAAATTGACCAAACCATCACCAAACTGGAGGAAGAGGTAACTTCCTCCGTTGAGGCAATTCGTCTACTGGCAGAAGGCAATAGTAGTGACTTTGCAAAACAGCAATTATCTTCGGAGATACTTGCCCAGCTATTAGCAGAAAACGAAACCAGCCTCACCGCTTTACACACCATCAGCCAGGACAATTTCAGTAGCCAGCAAAAACATCTGCAGGCAGCGACCACCCTCTTAGTTGACATCAAAAACGAAAACAACACAGAACTGGCCAACCAGACCCAAGTACTCACCGCCCTTAATAGCAAAATTGGTAGCCAACAAAATGCGGTGGTGGCCGCCATGCGCCAGGTGGAGCACAGTCACCGCCCCCAGGGACGTCTGGAAGGTGACCTTACCAACATGGCCCTGCCGGATCTGTTACAAATTCTACAACTGGCGAAGAAGACAGCCTCTATTTTTCTAAAGGAAATTGACGGTGCAATCTATCTGGAAAAAGGCTTACTGGTCTACGTGAGACAAGGGAAATTTGCTGGGATACAGGCATTTATTCGTATTATGATGATTCTTCACGGCTATTTTTCAGTGCGCTTTGACACCTTACCCAGCTCTCTGCCCAAAAAACCACGCCCCCTTATCCCTGAGTTACTCTCAGTGATTACAGAGGTGGATGAAATTAAAAATAACCTGTCCGACCTTACCAGCAAAATAGAAAAAGAAAGTGGACTGAACAATTTCCTTGTGCAGCTGCCAGCAGAAGGGATTGACAAGGCTATTTTGGCGACCTTTAACTACCAAGCCCCCGCCCAACTAGAAGAATTAGTCATACTCATGGGAAAAGGCGTACAGGAAAATATCACCATCCTGGATGAGTTGCATGACAATGGCCAGCTGACTCTTATCTCCTAAGAGTACCTTGAATAATTAGCACCAAAGCAGCCAGACCAGCAAAACACACTGCCAGCCCCAAGCATGCCACCACAAAGCAGGTAGCGAGCAGCACAGCTCCAGCCAGCCAAAGAGCAGATCCCCTTTGACGATGCTGACTTTGAAGATTTTTAAGCGCGCTCCTCACTGGTCATGGAGCGCACATGAATCTTTTGATTTGATTTTTGAAACTCGATGACCACGCCTTTTTCTTCACTATTAAGAACTCGAATGGCCTTGCCGATGGTGACAGAGACGCCAGGATAGACAACATTATGGACGTAAATGCTCTCTGTGGATGATTTAAGAATCTCCTCCTCAAGTTTTTCTTCCATGACCGTCAGCTCGTTACTCTTGTCCATCAATTTAGGCATCATAGTGTTAAGTTTCTTGAGCAACTCTGCCTTGTCGGCAGGGAAGTCCTTGCCTTCCTTTTTCTTCATGGCTGACAGACCACTGATATCCTTCAGGGTCTCATTAAGTTTTGGCCCCACTAAGTCACGGGCAGCCTCAATTTTTCCCTTACGTGATTGCAACTGTGGATTGAGCCCCGTTACCACCTCGGTGAGAACCTCAGCATCTGAGCCAAGTTCACGCACATGCATGGAACCACCCAGGATATATTTCCCGCCAATCACCGCCCCCTTGCCATCAAGGGCTATCAAATCTTTTTCAATATGCATATCGGCCTGAACAACAAAATCGTGGATGGTTACTGAACCTTTAACGCCTATGGGCCCAGTGTTTTCACAAAAATCAACGTCCAAATCACCCCAGGCCCTGACATCACACTCTTCACCAATGAGTCCACCGCGAATCTTCAGATTTCCTCCTGCATGCACCTGAGCACCATTCACCCCTTGCT
>JAOZSN010000057.1:10372-16816 GCA_029939635.1 Deltaproteobacteria bacterium | reverse complement strand
TATTTGGTGCTTGAGAATTCTGCAACGCTGATTGAGGATATTTCCTGCCACCTTCTCTCTTCTGAGTATGATCCTGCTGACCCCGATTGCACTCACTGGCGACATTCCATTAAATTTGGTACCCTAACTGAAAATCAGCAACAGCTTCTGGCAGATGTGTTAGGTCGGCAGGCTCGTCAGTTTGTTTCTATTTATCCTGGGTAAGTTTGTTTTTTTGAGAAATGTTCTTTATGACCTCATTCTACCAAGAAAAAAAGTGTAGGGTTGAGGATGATATGCAGTTGTGTTGTATTTACTGCCATGGAGAAGCCATACTGCGTGGGCGTTGAGCAAATGCCACTGTGACCTGCAAGGATTGTGGGATGGAGAGCGCTGCGAGGCTATATAAAGATCAGATCGAGCAATGGCAAGAGGATATAATAGAAAAGTGGTATTGTGATTGATATTTTTCTCGCGGTGATTGTTTAGTTCACTGAGTAAACACAAATCCCCGTTTCAGCACTCAAGCTGAAACGGGGATTTGTGTTTAATTCCTATGTTCTAGCGGTGTTAGCCGCAGGAACCTCCACAACTGCCACAGCCGGAATCTGATCCACCGCCTAATGGCATCTTAGAAGAAATGGAAAATCCGGAACGTGGTCCAGCATCCATGAAATCAACCTTGATATCGCCACAACTTGCCATAAGTCCTTTTTCAACGAGAAAAGTAAGGTCGTCTTGTTCTACAACTTCATCATTATCTTTTGACTCATCCAGAGCCAAGCCCAGTGAGGGGCCGGATCAGCCGCCTTGCATTAAAGCTATACGGACTGCAGAAGTGATACTATTCTGCTCCAGGTAGCTTTTAAGGTTCTCAATAGCACTTGCTGTAACTTCTAACATGAAAATACCTCCTGTTATTGTTCTGATACTGCCAAATAAACTACTCTGACAGAAATTTCGATATTAATTTAAAGTCTATACAGTACACTTGCTTACAAATTATCGACAAAAGTAGATATGACATGCAAAGTGTTAGGTAAGAACTTTTCACATTAAGCATATTTGAATAATAAGTCAACACTCTCCGTATAGTCAAATCTGTATCTAGTAAATTTTAATAATTGCCTCAGGGGATGTGACCTTCTATACTAGGGAAATGAAAAAATCAGTGGTTATTCTAACTATCTATTGGTTTTAAGAGCAAAAAATACTCAGGTGCAAATATGAAAAAAATTGTCATTTCTACGGGTGGTGGTGATGCTCCCGGCCTCAATGCTGTTATTTTTGCTGTGGTGCAGGCATCCCATAATCGTGGCTGGGAGGTGTATGGCAGTCGAAGTGGCTATCTTGGTCTGCTTGATCATGATGAACTGATACGTTTGACCCCCGATATGGTCGCTGATATTACCTCCATGGGCGGCACTATTATTGGTTCAACAAATAAAGGTGATCCTTTTGCCATGCCCATTGAAAATCTGGCAGGTCAGGTAGAGATTCATGATGTTTCTGATCGGGTTATGAAGACGTTTGATCGTATGGGGTTCTCCTGCCATATTGCCGTGGGTGGTGATGGTAGTTTGGAAATTGCCCACCGTTTTGCAACAGAAAAAGGTATGCCGGTTATTGGTGTACCAAAGACCATTGATAATGACTTGCTGGCTACACAGCTGACCTTTGGTTTTGATACTGCGGTGTCAACCGCCACAGAGGCACTGGATAAGTTACACTCAACGGCCAAATCCCATGACCGAGTGATGGTTGTTGAGGTTATGGGGCGTGATTCTGGTTGGATAGCCATGAATTCCGGCATTTCTGGTGGTGCGGATGTGATACTGATTCCTGAGATCCCTTTTGATATTAGAAAAGTTTGCGACAAGATTAACGAGAATGAGCTTTACGATAAAAATTATGCCATTGTCGTGGTTGCCGAAGGAGCCACGGCCGTTGATCATGATGTTATTCATAAGGGGGAAGGGGAGACAGGTCGAGCTGAGGTTGTTTTGGGTGGCGTAGGTGAGTGGGTTGCCAAGGAAATAAACAGGTGCACGGGCAAAGATACCCGCTCTCTTGTTTTGGGACATTTGCAGCGCGGTGGTTCACCAACCACCTTTGATCGGCTTCTTGCCTTACGTTTTGGTGCCACGGCAGTGCGCCTTGCTGAGGCCGAACAGTTTGATCATATGGTTGCTCTGGCTGGTGATGAGATGGTTGCCGTGCCCCTTGCTGATGCGGTGGAAAAACGCAAGAAAGTGCCCATTGGTGGGGATAGAGTGCGTACGGCCACCGAGATTGGTATTAGTTTAGGGGCTGATATCGTTATTTAGTGTCTATCCATAAATGGCCCTTTTGTCCATGTGCGTCACAGCGAAAAATAAAATGATCTAATATTATGGACAGACACTATTTAGGTCTGCCTGTAAATATGGTCACTGTGCCGCCCAAGGAGGCCTTTACCTCCTGATACTGCCAATGAAATTTTCCTTGATGGGGAGCTGCCAGGGCAAAGAGATCTTTTTTTGTGTAAATACGCTGGACACTCATCAGCCCATCCCAGAGCATGGCCATGGGGATAATGGGGATGATATAGGTACATAATGCCTTTAGTAATCGTTGTTTTTTGCTAAAAATGGGGTAAAGAGCCAGGTGGGCTGTTCCGTAGAGGAAGAGCGGGAAGAAGGAGAGGAGCCGGCGTGGGAAGGGTTCGATAATAACAAGAGCCTTGCCCTTGTCGACGCAATGGCTGAAGATTTTGCGGGCTAGATCCTGGTGGAAATGGTGAAAGGCAGAAATAATACTATATCCTTGATGGTCAGCTAATGTCTCAAGGTGGTTGGCATCAACCGGCGTTGTAATGATTTTCAGGTGAGGCCGTGTGCCAATGGCCTCTGCCATGGCCGTGACATTGGGAAGCAGATCGGAAAGATAGATGGTTGGCAGGGGACAGCGGTTGCGCACCATTTCATCCACAAGAATGGCCATGGCATCTCCACTGCCGCTGGCTAGATCTACAAGGGAATGAATGTGTGCCTGTGTGCAGAAGGCGGCAAAGGGCTGTCCCACCTCATCATAGAGATTGCTGCTACGCAAACTCTTGCCTAAAATAGTGACAATGGCATCGCGTATAAAGCCAGGACACCAGGGTGAGCCGTTAAATTCGAAACCATGCCAACGTTTGATGGTGTGAGGCGGGATAGCTTTACACCCTCTTGGCTTCCAGGACATAATCATGCTGTTGCAGGTGTTGCAATACCTTGCTTAGGTGATCCAGGTTGTCTACCTCGATAATCATATCGAGGTTGGCCAGGGCGTCTTTGGAAGTGTGGGCATCAATATTGACGATATCTGCATCAGCCTCGGAGATGATATTACATACCTCGGCTAAGACCCCTTTCTGGTCATAGGCTATGATACTGACGTGAGCCCGGTGGGAGGTGTCCAATTCATTCCAGCGAACCTTGATCCAGCGTTGTGGGTCTGTGGCCATAAGGTTGGGACAGTTGCGTTTGTGAACTGAAATGCCCCGGCCATTGGTGATAAAGCCCATCACCTCATCTCCTGGCATGGGAAGGCAGCATTGACTGATGCGCATCAATACTCCATCCACACCGTCAATGGTGATTACCTCTTCTTTGTTTTTTGCAGGCCGGCTAGGATGAATTTCTGCTACTGTTTCATCCGTGTCGGCATTGTCGCCTAATTCTGGTGGTACCAAGATGGTGCTGATCTGGCTCGGTCTGATAGTTCCTTCACCCACCTTAAGGAAGAGATCCTGCAGGCTGTTACAATGGAGCTTTTTGAAGATGGTTTTGAGATGCCCTGTTTTAATGAGCTTTTTCAGGCTGATCTGCTGGTTCTTTAACTCTCGCTCACACTGCTCTTCTCCCTGAGTAATATATTTTGTCTGTTCTTCCTGGCGCAACCAGTGGCGGATGCGGCTTTTGGCGCGGCTTGTCTTAACCAGCTTGAGCCAGCCCTGGTTGGGGTGTTGGCGAGGGCTGGTCATGATTTCCACCACATTGCCATTGCGCAGGCTGGTTTTTAAAGGAGCGATGGTACCATTTATTTTAGCTCCCACACATTTGTTTCCAACTTCTGTATGGATGGCATAGGCAAAGTCAAGGGGAGTAGATCCTGACGGTAATTCTTTTACTTCACCGCTAGGGGTGAGGACATAGGTTTTTGCATCATGATGCAGTTCATCCTTCACCGTTTCTAGGAACTCACGGGGGTCTTTGAGTTCTTGCAGCCAGTGCACCAATTGCTTGAGCCACTGGAAGGATGAGGCGTCCTGTTCCGTGATGGTCGCTCCTTCTTTATAGGCCCAATGGGCGGCAATGCCCTCTTTGGCTATCTTATCCATCTCTTCAGTGCGAATCTGGATCTCCATAAACTCGCCGGAAGGACCAATCACCGAGGTATGCAGGGATTGGTACATATTGGATTTCGGTTGGGAAATATAGTCCTTTATGCGGCCATCAATGGGGACCCAGAGGGAATGAACCATGCCCAAGGCCTGGTAGCATTCGCGAACGGTTGTAAGGATAATCCGGAAGGCCACCTTGTCGTACACCTTCTCTAGGGGGATTTTTGGACCAGTAGCTTTTTATAGATAGAGTAGAGATGCTTGGGGCGGCCAAGGATATTGAATTTAGTAATACCATGCTGGTAGAGCTTTTTAGAGAGGAGTTCTTTAACATCTTTTACATAGCGTTCTCGATCCTGCAGTGAGGAGCTGATACGGCTTTTCAGATTATTGAATTCGTCTGGGTGGAGGACGCTGAAGGCACGATCTTCCAACTCCCTTTTTAGCCAATCAATCCCTAGACGGCTAGATAAGGGGGCATAGAGATCCATGGTCTCGCGGGCGTACTCGCACGCCTTATCTGGCGGAAAGTCCCGGAGTTGCATATCGTTAAGTCGGTCAGCCAATTTAACCAAGAGGACACGGATATCACTGGACATGGCCAGCAGCATTTTACGAATATTCTCAGCCTGGTAATCAATCAGGGAGTTAAACTTAACATTGTCAATACGGGTGGTACCCCTTACAATGCGGGCCACATCCTCGCCAAATTTTTCACGAAGTATTTCTTCATTTACCCCTGTGTCAGGGTATTTGAGGGTGCCGTGCAGCAGACCTGAGATAAGGGTGTCTCCATCCAGGCGCATGGCCGCCAGGATTTGGGCTACCGAGAGAACATGGTTGATGTACGGCTCGCCACTGGGTCTGGCATGGTGCTCGTGGGCCTGCTTGGCTACAGCATAGGCCTGCTCTATACCTGGTAATTGGTCAGCAGGAAGGTAGGCCTTGGCTCGGTTTAGCAGGTCAGCAATGGTGATGTTATGTTCAGCAGGTGTGGACATTTCTGTACTGGGTTCAGGCAATAATTTTTGTTTTAAGAGTGGCCAAGTCGGCGTTAATCATATCTGTAACAGTCGTCAGGCATTCTGCCAGGGGCACGGCGCTGGTGTCGCCACTTGCCCGTTTTTTGATCTCAATAACACCATCTTTACTAAAGCTTTTGCCTACAGTAAGGCGGTAGGGGATGCCAATAAGGTCAGCATCCTTGAATTTGATGCCGGGGCGTTCATCGCGATCATCAATAATAACTTCAATACCCTGTTGTTGTAAGTCCTGATAGAGTTGTTCGGCAGCATTGGTGATTGCTTCATCCTTGGGGGAGAGATTGAGCAGCATAATTTGCACCGGAGCCAGGGGCAGGGGAAGTACCATGCCGTCCTTGTCGTGGTTTTGCTCAATAGCCGCAGCCACCACACGGCTGACGCCAATACCGTAACAGCCCATGATGAAGGGGTTTTCCTTACCTTCATTATCAAGAAAGGTGGCATTTAGTTTTTCAGAATAGACTGTGCCTAATTTAAAGATATGACCCACCTCAATTCCGCGGGTCAGCTCTAATGCACCGCCACATTCAGTGCAGCGATCCTGACTGTTGACCTGGCGAACATCACCTGTCAAGGTGGCTTGAAAATCACGCTCCATATTGCAGTTTTGGACATGAAAATTTTTCTCATTGGCACCAATGGTAAAATTGCTCATGGCAGCTACTTCCTGGTCTACAACCAGGCGGACATCTAAACCAATGGGACCAAGATAGCCGGTGGGGGTGCCAGTGGCATCATAGACCTCTTTATCATCTGCCATGCGCAGATCATCACTGCTCACTCCAAGCAGATTGGCTAATTTAACCTCTTCAACCTCATGGTCTCCACGCAGCAGCACGGCGATGGGTTCCTCGCCATTCATGTAGACCAGGGTTTTTACCAGTGTTGAGGGGGTGATATCTAAAAACTCACAGACCGCTTTAACCTTGCGTTTTCCAGGGGTTTCTATCTTCACCAAGTCCAACATCTCAGTCTTTTCTGGAACTGCTGACTGGCAGGTCGCTTTTTCCATATTGGCGGCATAGTCGCATTCTGTGCAGATGACAACTGTATCCT
>JAOZSN010000057.1:0-10362 GCA_029939635.1 Deltaproteobacteria bacterium | reverse complement strand
TGTCCGCCAGAACCATAAACTCGTGGGAAAAACTGCCGCCAATGGCACCAGAATCTGCTGATACAGCGCGGAATTTTAGGCCACAGCGCTGAAATATGCGGTGATAGGCTGCATTCATCTTTGCATAGCTTTCCTCTGCTCCTTTATCGGTGGCATCAAAGGAGTAGGCGTCCTTCATAAGAAATTCACGACCGCGCATAAGCCCAAAGCGTGGTCTAATCTCATCGCGAAATTTGGTCTGGATTTGGTAGAGATTAAGGGGCAGCTGGCGATATGAGTGAACATTCTTACGAACCAGATCAGTGATGACCTCTTCATGGGTAGGCCCGAGGCAGCAGTCACGCTGGTGGCGGTCTGTAAAGCGCAGCAGTTCCGGGCCATATTTTTGCCAGCGTTCTGATTCCTCCCATAAAGCCGCCGGTTGTACCATGGGCATTAACAATTCCTGGGCCCCGGCCCGGTTCATTTCTTCGCGGACAATCTGTTCAACCTTGCGGATGGTCGCCAGGCCAAGGGGAAGATAATTATAGGTACCGCTGGTTAATTTACGAATAAAACCAGCGCGCAGGAGGAGCTTATGGCTGACTACATCAGCCTCGTGCGGGTCTTCTTTAAGGGTGGGGATGAGAAACGTTGAAAAGCGCATATGTGAACTCCTGGGGAGTATATGTTAAAAAACGAGAAAGTAAAAAATGTAGAGAAGATAGAGAACGTAAAGAAGAAGGTAGTTTCTTTACTTCTTTACATTCTGCTGTTCCATTTTGTCAAGTTCGGCAATAAAGACGTCGAAAATTTCGTCCTCTGGTACTTTTTTGAAAAGCTTGCCATGTTTGAAAATTATACCCACGCCATTACCACCAGCCAGGCCAATATCAGCTTCTTTTGCCTCGCCTGGGCCATTAACAATACAACCCATGACTGCCACCTTAAGGGGTGTTTCCATCTGTTGTAGGTGTTTTTCAACCTTTTCGGCCAGACCAAAAAGGTTAATTTGGCAGCGACCGCAGGTCGGGCAACTGATCATCTCTGGGCCACGTTCGCGGATGCGCAAGGCACGCAATAATTCGTAACAGACTCTTATTTCTTCAACCGGATCGCGGGTAAGGGAGATACGGAAGGTGTCGCCGATTCCATCATTAAAGAGGATACCCAGGGCAACACTTGATTTGACCGTGCCGCCGATGAGACCGCCTGCCTCTGTGACTCCAAGATGTAAGGGGTAGTCTGTGGCCTGGGAGAGTTTGCGGTAGGCATCTATGGTGGTGAGGACATCAGATGATTTAATAGAAATTTTAATCTCGTGAAACCCGAGATCTTCCAAGAGTCTAATATTTTTTAAGGCACTTTCCACCAAGGCATCTGGGGTGGGGTGGCCATATTTTTTAAGGATCTCTTTTTCCACCGAGCCAGAGTTAACACCTACCCTGATTGAGACATCATGGGCCTGGGCTGCATGCACGACCTTGGTAAGTTTATTCAGGGAGCCAATATTGCCAGGATTGATGCGGATGCCCTGGGCCCCATGCTCCATGGCTGCCACGGCCAGGCGATGATCAAAATGAATGTCGGCGATAAGGGGGATAGTGATTTGATCACGGATAGCCTCTATTGCTGCAGCCGCCTCTAGGTCAAGCACCGCCACGCGAATGATCTCACAGCCAACATCTTCTAAGCTTTTAATTTGCCGAACCGTTGCACTGACATCACGGGTATCCGTGTTGGTCATGGACTGCACAGCAATGGGAGTCCTGTTGCCAATGGGAACAGAACCAACTGCAATTTGACGTGTTTTTTTTCGAAGGATCACAGGGGTATCTAGTAGGCAGAGGTGGAGGGTATTATGCTGATAATAGTGTCTTTTAACACCCAAATTTGGCTCATCTACTTACCTTATAATGTGAAAATGTGCAATGTCACTCAGAGCTACTGTTTTCTCTGGCAGTGATTAGGCGCAGTTGTGATTGAATATTGTTATAGCCTGTGGTAATTATTATCGTCTAGAGAGTGGGTTGTCGTTTTGTCTAGATTAATAGGGATTAATTTTAAAAATGGTGCAAGTACAGTGAAATTGTCCATACAACGCCCCTATGAAGCCAAAAAACAAAAGAAATCAATTGGTTCCCTATGGAAACAGGTGGTGCTTGATATTGATAATGGTATTTTGTCAGATAAGGGGACACGCACACAATTGCTGGAACATTGCCGTCAGTATGCTGAAGGGGCAGAAGCAAGCTGGTCAGGGCTATGGCAGGAATGTGTGGGAGGGATAGAGCAATGTTTATTGGCCGCAAAAAATGGTGATTTTAATAGTGCACAACAAGCTGTACAGCAGGTGAAGATTCGTATGAAAAGTTGTCATAAGATGCACAAATAGTCTTTTTGGGGCAAATTAAGTTGATTCCAGTCAATCAACTTGCTTTTTTTCGCTGCTATTTGTAGAAGTTATGCTTGCTTTTTTTACTAGGTACTACTTCTTTCGTTTTCTACCTGTTTTCAAAATATATTTTAGCTAATTTCATTTCAAAGGAAAAAATAATGGCCAATTTTCTTTTTACCTCAGAATCTGTTTCTGAAGGGCATCCAGATAAGGTTGCTGATCAGATATCCGATGCAATTTTAGACTCCATACTGGAGCAGGATACGATGGCACGTGTAGCCTGCGAGACCATGGTTAATACCGGGATGGTTGTTATCTCTGGAGAGATCACTACCTCGGCCTGGGTTGATATGCCGCAGATCATCCGTGATACAGTGCAGGAAATTGGCTATAATTCCTCTGATATGGGTTTTGACTCCCAGTCCTGTGCTGTGCTCACCAGTATTGATAAGCAGTCTGTTGATATTGCCCAAGGTGTTGATGAAGGCGCAGGTGTTGATCTTGATCAGGGTGCTGGTGATCAAGGTTTGATGTTTGGTTATGCCTGTAATGAGACCAAGGTGCTCATGCCCATGCCTATCACCTATGCCCATCGCTTGGTGAAACGCCAATCAGAGGTACGTAAGGCTGGGCGTCTGCCCTGGTTACGTCCTGATGCCAAGAGTCAGGTTACCATTGATTATGTCGATAATAAGCCCAGTCGTATTGATGCCGTGGTTCTTTCCTCTCAGCATTCTCCTGATGTTTCCTACGATGATTTGAAAGAAGGGATTATGGAAGAGATTATCAAGCCAGTATTGCCTGAGACCATGCTTGATAAAAACACAAAATTTTATATCAATCCCACTGGTCGTTTTGTTATTGGTGGCCCAGTAGGTGACTGTGGTGTTACTGGCCGCAAGATCATTGTTGATACCTATGGTGGTGTTGGCCATCACGGTGGTGGTGCTTTTTCCGGCAAGGATCCTTCCAAGGTTGATCGTTCCTCTGCCTATATGGGGCGTTATGTTGCTAAGAATCTGGTGGCTGCTGGTTTGGCAGATCAGCTCGAGGTGCAGATTGCCTATGCCATTGGTATTTCTCAACCGGTTTCGGTTAATGTTGTGAGCTTTGGAACTGGTAAAATCAGTGATGAGAAAATACGTGAATTAGTGTTGAATCATTTTGATTTACGCCCCAAGGCCATTATTCAGCATCTTGACCTGTTACGTCCAATCTATAAAAAGACAGCCGCCTATGGCCATTTTGGTCGAGAGTTTGATGAGTTTACCTGGGAGCGTACCGACAAGGCAGAAGAATTACGCGAAGCCGCAGGTCTAAAATAAGTAAAAGGCCCTGCTGGCCTTTTACTGGATGAAAATTGATTGGGTCAAGTAAGATGACTCTTAAAATATTTTGGAGTAAAAAAATGTCTAATAAAGTACTTGAGAGCGGCGATTATAAGGTCGCGGATATGGAGCAGGCTGAATGGGGTCGTAAAGAGGTTGCTATTGCCGAGACTGAGATGCCTGGTCTCATGGCTGTTCGTAAGGAATATGCTGGGGAAAAACCATTGGCTGGCGCCCGCATTGGTGGCTGTCTGCATATGACCATCCAGACCGCAGTACTCATGGAGACCCTGGTGGAACTTGGTGCTGAGGTACGTTGGTCTTCCTGTAATATCTTTTCCACCCAGGATCATGCCGCTGCTGCCATGGTGGCTGCTGGTATTCCTACCTTTGCCTGGAAGGGCGAGAGTGAGGAGGAGTTCTGGTGGTGTATCGAGCAGACTATCTTTGGTCCTGATGACTGGCATCCCAATATGATTTTGGATGATGGTGGTGATTTGACCGTGATCATGCATGAGAAATATCCTGAGCTAATGAAAAATATCAAAGGTATCAGCGAGGAGACCACCACCGGTGTGCTGCGTCTCAATGAGATGGCCCGTGATAAAAAACTCATGGCCCCAGCCTTCAACGTTAATGATTCTGTGACTAAATCAAAATTTGATAATCTCTATGGCTGTCGTGAGTCTCTTCTTGATGGTATAAAACGTGCCACCGATGTGATGATTGCTGGTAAAACCTGCGTGGTGGTCGGCTATGGTGATGTTGGTAAGGGGTGTGCCCAGGCCCTGCGTGGCATGGGTGCAACGGTGCTCATTACTGAGATCGACCCAATTTGTGCTCTGCAGGCTGCTATGGAAGGCTATCGAGTGATGACCATGGAGGATGCCGCTCCCTTGGGTGAGGTATTTGTTACCTGTACAGGTAACCTACGTGTTATCACCAGGGCCCATATGGATGCCATGCCTGATCAGGCCATTGTCTGTAATATTGGCCATTTTGACAGTGAAATTGATATCGCCTCTGTGCGGGAGCTGCCCTGGGAGAATATTAAGCCCCAGGTGGATCATATCGTCTTCCCTGATGGCAAGCGTCTCATCATTCTGGCCGAAGGGCGCCTGGTTAACTTAGGTTGCGCTACTGGCCATCCGAGCTTTGTAATGAGTAACTCCTTTACCAATCAGGTCATGGCCCAGATTGAGCTGTGGGATCATGGCCAAGACTTGGAAAATAAGGTCTACTTCCTGCCCAAGCATCTTGATGAGAAGGTGGCTCGTCTTCATCTTGACAAGATCGGTGTTAAACTGACCACCCTGAGTCAGGAGCAGGCCGATTATATCGGTGTGCCGGTGGAAGGCCCTTATAAGCCAGATTATTATCGTTATTAAGCAACGATTGTTGCTGAGTATGTAAGCAAGGCTGGGAGTTTTCTCTCGTCCTTGCTTTTTTTTTAGCCAGGATCAACAGGGTGGAGAGGATGCAAGACCTGTTGATTATTGTTCATGAGATTTCTTAGGGAAAAACTATGTCAGACGCTAACCTGCCCGCCTATATTACCTACTTTCTTGATCCTCACCATTATGACCATGCTGTTGATGAGGTCAAACTGGTGCAGACTCATATCTCCTTTGTGCTTATTGCTGGAGATTTTGTCTACAAATTTAAAAAAACAGTGGATTTTGGTTTTTTAAATTTTACCACCCTGGATAAACGGAAATATTATTGTGAGCAAGAACTGATTCTGAACCGTCGCCTCTGTGCTGATATTTATCTGCAAACGTTTCCTGTAAACCAGCAGGGAGATGATTTTGCCTTTAATGGCGCTGGTGAGGTGGTTGAGTATGGTCTTAAGATGAAAAAGATGCCCCTGGACAGGATGATGATAGATGTCATTAGCGCCGGTGGTGTTGATCGGCAGACCATGGATGATATTGTCGATATTCTCGTACCTTTCTATGACAAGGCTGCCTCTGGTGCTGATATTCAGGGGTTCGGTACAGCGCAGTCTGTCTCTGTTAATGTGTTGGAAAATTTTGAGCAGACCCAAGGCTTTGTTGGTCAAGGAGCCTTGTCCGCAGAGCAATTTGCCACTATTTCAAGCTATGCTACCTCCTTTTTAAAGCAGAAAGAACTCTTTAAACAGCGCTGTGCGTGGGTGAAGGATTGTCATGGCGATCTCTACTCAGCCAATATCTGTCTGGATACGCCAGTCTATATCTTTGATTGCATTGAGTTTAATGAGCGTTTCCGCTATTGCGATGTGGCCAGTGATGTGGCTTTTCTGGCCATGGATCTTGATTTCCAGGGCCTGGCTGAGCTTTCCGCCTACTTCATTGAGCGTTTTGTGGAAATGTCAGCTGATACCTCCCTCATGGAGGTTCTTAACTTCTACAAATGCTACCGTGCCTATGTGCGGGGTAAAATTGGCCTGTTCACGGCCCACGCCCCAGAGGTAGGTGCAGCCACCAAGGCAAGTTCCCTGGAGATGGCTGGCAAGTATTTCCAACTGGCTGAGCGCTATGCTAGCCACTGAGCCGTGCCTTTATGTTTTTATGGGTCTTATTGCCAGCGGAAAATCAACCCTGGCGATGAAATGGGCTGAGCAACAGCAATTGGCCTATTTTAATTCCGATGTGGTACGCAAAGAACTTGCTGGTCAGTTCACCGGTTCAGGCGCTGAGTTTGGTCAGGGTATCTATACGCCGGAGTTTTCTCGGCGAACCTATGATGAACTTATGGTGCGTGCGGCCACGGAGCTAAATCAGGACAGATCCCTTGTCCTTGATGGCTCCTACCATAGTCGTGATGAGCGTCAGCGGCTGCTCTCTTTTTGTGCAGAGCATGGATGTGCCTGCTCATTTATCCTTTGTTTCTGTTCCCCAGAGGAAACCAGGCGTCGTCTTGATGTACGGGCCCAAGATCCTGATGCCGTCTCTGACGGAACCTGGGAAATTTTCCAACACCAGCAGCAGGTTTTTGACTATCCAGATGAGCTTTCCAGTCATCATTTTATAGCCCTTGAAACATGTCACCCACCTGATCAGCTTCTAGCTGAATTGAAGACGCGTTTCAGCTAGCTACGGGGCTACCTTTTGACTCTGCGTCACGTGCCTTGACGCAAGGTCTTCTTTCGTGTATAGCATATCCCCTTTTTTATTCTTTTTTTTGTAAACTGCTAACGGCAGCCACTTTGCTGGCTGTTAGTGCCTTATAAGTAAAATTCGTGTCAAAAATGGCAAGAAATTGAAAAGGCATTTAAATTAAATTACTTGCAGCTGCTGTTGAGGCACTTATCCAGTGACCTTATCAAAACTTCCAGTGGCTCTGGGTTAGGAATATTTGGTTATGGAATCACAGCAAATTCGTAATGTCGCCATTGTCGCCCATGTTGACCATGGCAAAACATCCCTGGTGGATCAGCTTTTTAAACAATCTGGTATGTTTCGCGATAACCAGCAGGTGGCCACCCGTCTTATGGATTCCTCGGATCTTGAACGGGAGAGGGGCATTACTATTACCTCCAAAAATGGTTCTTATCAGTATGGTGATCATTGGATTAATATCATCGACACTCCGGGTCATGCTGATTTTGGCGGCCAGGTGGAACGAATTTTACGGATGAGTGATGGCTGCTTGTTGCTGGTGGATGCTCAGGAAGGCCCCATGCCCCAGACCTTTTTTGTCTTAAAAAAGGCCTTGGCTCATAATCTGCCGGTGGTTGTGGTTATTAATAAAATTGATAAACCTGCGGCCCGTTGTGACTGGGTTCTCGATCAGGTCTTTGATCTTTTTGTTAAGCTGGAGGCTCCTGATGAGCTTCTTGATTTTCCCGTTGTTTATTGTTCTGCCAAGGAAGGCTATGCCCGCTATGAGGCTGATGACGATAATATGACCATGGAACCGATCTCTGAGATGATTGTTAAGCATATCCCGCCTCCGGCCGGTGATGCTGCGGCACCCTTACAGATGCAGATCAATACCATTGATTATTCTCCCTACATGGGACGCCTCGGTATTGGCAAGGTGGTGAATGGCTCTTTGGAGGTTAACAAGGATATTGCCGTGGCCCGGCGGGATGGCAGTATCTCTCCCATCCGTATTTCCAAACTCTTTCGTTTTGAATGTAATGAGAAGATAGCAGTGGATAAGGCTGGGGTGGGTGAGATTGTTGCCGTGGCCGGTATGGATGATGTGACGGTGGGGGTAACCTTTGTTGATTCCCAGGACCCCAAACCCTTGCCTTTGATTGAGATTGATCCGCCCACCATCTCCATGAATTTCATTCCCAATGACTCGCCTTTTGCCGGTCGTGAGGGCAAGTTTGTTACCTCTCGCCATATTGAGGAGCGCTTGCGGCGTGAAACCCTCTCCGATGTTGCCTTGGTGGTGGAGCCCCTTACCGATGCTGTGGGTTTCAAAGTCTCTGGTCGTGGTGAGCTTCATCTTTCTATTTTGATCGAAAAGATGCGGCGCGAGGATTTTGAGTTCCAGGTCACCAGGCCGCAGGTTATCATTAAGGAAGTTGATGGTCAGCAGATGGAACCCTTTGAAGAGCTCACGGTTAATGTTGATGAACAATATCAGGGGGCAGTCATTGAAAAGTTAGGCAAGCTTAAAGGCCAGATGCTGGAAATGCATAATGAGAATGGTATGGCGCGTTTGGTGTATACCATTCCAACCCGAGGCTTATTGGGCTTTCGTTCTGAATTTATGACTGATACCAAGGGTATGGGTATCATGAATTATGTTTTCAGTGAGTATGGCCCCTATGCCGGCGATATCATAAATCGAGTCAATGGAGTGCTTATTGTCAAAGAAACATCGTCTACAGTGGCCTATGCCCTTTGTAACCTACAGGAACGAGGGAAGCTCTTTATCGGTGCTGGTGAGGATGTCTATGGCGGTCAGATTATCGGGGAGAATAGCCGACCCGCTGATATGGTGGTGAACCCGGCAAAGGGTAAAAAACTATCCAATGTTCGAGCCTCTGGCACAGATGACGCTGTGGTTCTTACCCCCCATATTGATATGTCTCTGGAGGATTGTATCGCTTATATCAATGATGATGAATTGGTGGAGGTTACCCCAGGCCATATTCGTTTGCGTAAATATGGCAGCGGACGCTGGAAACCTTAATGACAGTAATGTTAGGCAAAAGAACCTATTCGTCATAAGAGGTGAATAGGTATGGCAGAATAAACGTTCAGTTTTCAGTGGGTGCATCTTCCCTGAAAGCTGAGCGTTTTTTTATGCCTTTTTGTTGTAGAGGGTAGCGATGGTTTGTTGTTTGAAGTGGCTGCTAAGGGCCTGGTGGCTCTTGCTTATGATATCGCTGAGTTGAATGGTTGCTGAGGCATCTGGTAGGAAATCAGAATCTGGTGAGCATTGTTTGTTGGAGTTGAAAAAATCTGCCAGTAGAATAGAGCTTCCTGGTCTGGCTGGCATGAACAGCGGTTCTTTTGGGCTACTCTCCTCCACCATGGTAACATATTCTTGTTCTGTTAATCTGGACAGGGCTGTATTGACTAGGGGAAGCGGAATTTGGAACACATTGCTGAGTTGGCTTGCTGTGCTGCCCTTGTTGCCTTGGTCAAATTCGCGACAGAGCTGGGTTAATACCAGAAGGACGACTTTTTCCTGGTCACCAAAACTTAATCGTTGGGTGAAGGCGCCGACCAGACTGTTTTTATGTTGGCAGGCATGGTTCAGTAAAGCGCCGTAGAGGACAATAATCCAGCCCGCATAGATCCACAGCATAAAGATTGGCAGGCTGGCAAAGGTGCCATAGATGGCGTTATAGCGGGCCACACCAATCTGAAATTTTATGAAAAGGATCTGATTACATTGCCAGCAGATACCGGCTATAGTGCCGGCAATGAGGGCTGGGGGCCATTTTACCACGGTGTTAGGGACAAAGATGTAGAGCATGGTCAACACTGCAATACTGGCCAACCATGGCAGCACGGTAAAAAAAAAGCCCATGGCCCCGGCAAAGACACCATATTCCAGGAGTTTCTGGGTAATAGTATTACTGCTGAGCATGGCTGAAAGACTAATGGTGATGACCAGCAGTAAAGGACCAATGGTGAGCACAGAGAGATAGTCACTGAATTTTCGAAAAAAGGAGCGAGATTTGGTGATGCTCCAGATGCGGTTGAAGGAATCTTCAACACCACTAATCATAGATATGGCGGTGTAGACCATGAAGATCAGGCCGATGGTACCCAGGGCTTTGACATTAGTGTTGCCAACATATTCCAATATCTTGGGGATGAGATCGTTGCCTCCTTCGACGCCTATCAAGTTATTCATGATGATTGGTTCCAGGGTTTCCTGGACGCCAAAGCCCTTGGCGACGGAAAAAATCAGGGCAAGCATGGGCACTAAAGAAAGAACTAGCTTAAAGGAGAGGGCACCGGCATGAATAAAAATTTCTTTGTTAAAGGGCGACGCAACAACTTGGCGGCCAATACGTAGCAATATTTTATGGGGACTGGTCGAAGATGACATGGGTTTATTTTACTACAAAAGATGTAAATTTCCTAATCTAGAGCCTTTGGTTTTTTGTAAAGGTTCCGGGATAAGTGCCATAACAGTAGAGGTTGTTAGCGGCCACCTGAAAATGTAGCAAAAATGGCCATTTGAAAATGTCAGCAC
>JAOZSN010000056.1 GCA_029939635.1 Deltaproteobacteria bacterium | reverse complement strand
TTAGTCAGTGTCATGGAGCAGATACTTATTGGTTTTGAAAAGAGTTTACCCTCCACAGGCATCACCCATTTGGTGGTGACTCCTGAGTTAGTGGCAGATCCGTCTGGCTACTTAGAGCAACTGCTGGCTGATGAAGAGTTGGTCTTGTGGCATGGGACACGGTTTAAGGAGTTGCATGGCAATGAACTGGCTCGCCTGCAGGAGTTTATTCAACTTCATCATGGTTCCTATCTCCACCTCCATGATGCTGTTCCCACTGGGGCGCGGGTGAAAATGATTGCTCAGCATTGTCAGGATGAGTTACTGGATGTACGTGAGGCCTGTGAGGATTTTGTTACCTTCATTCAACATATACACGACTATGCTGAAACTGCCTCAGAGGAATGTGGCATCAATGTTACCTTTGATGATGAGGCCGTTGACCGAATCCTGACCATGAGTCGCAAGACATTATCTTCGGTGAATAGCATATGTGAGACGGTTTTTGCCGCTTTAGACTATGGCCTGCGGTTGTTGGGGCAGAAGAGTGATGATGCTGGCGTGGTTATCCCGGCCCATGGTGTTGATGAGCCAGATAACTTTATTGCTGATACTTTGGATGAAAGTTATAAGTTATAACTGTAGTTACCAGTTGTTGCGCAGGTTGTTTGGTGAATGAGTGTTTTTTGGTTCGGTGGCAGATTGGAGAAGAAAGGGGTAGTTCTCTTCGCTTTGACATGAAATTTCTTGTTTTCCAAATTTACTGCGAAAAGCACTTTATCAGCGAAGCGCGTGATAAAGTGCTTTTGCTGTAGAGAAGCTAGGAAATCAAGAAAATTAATGTCGTAGCCGCAAAAACAGCCCATCATCTCCTGGCTTAATGGCACGAAATCATCCAAACTGAATACGAGATTGAGATGAGGTTCCTCCAACTCTTTTTAGTGAAATCAGCAGCAAAAAAATAATGGAGTAAAAAAATGGTCTTTCCTGATTATCGTCCCCGTCGCCTCAGACGCACCCCCCAACTTCGTTCCCTTATCCGAGAGAACAGATTATCCCCTGATCAGTTCATCTATCCCCTCTTTGTCATGCCAGGCAAGGGCGTACGTGAGGCAATACCCTCCATGCCGGGTGTCTTCCGCATCAGCGTTGATCAATTGGCTGGCGAGGCCAAGGAGTTAATTTCACTAGGGATCAACCATGTTATTCTCTTTGGCCTGCCAGAAAAAAAAGACCCCATGGGTTCCGGGGCCCACGCCAAGGATGGTATTATCCAGCGTGCCATCAAAGAACTGAAAAACAAAGCCCCAGGGATCATGGTGACCACTGATGTCTGCATGTGTGAATATACCAGCCATGGCCATTGTGGTATTATCCTGAGCGGTGAGGTGGATAATGACACCACCATTGAGGTCTTAGGTAAGATTGCTATCTCCCATGCCAAGGCTGGCGCTGATATTGTTGCCCCGTCAGATATGATGGATGGTCGTGTGGCTGAGATTCGCGGTGCCTTGGATGAGAATGGTCATGATAAGGTGCCCATCATGAGTTATGCCGTTAAATATGCCTCTGGCTTTTACGGCCCCTTCCGTGATGCCGCAGATTGTGCGCCCCAGGAGGGTGATCGCCAGGGTTATCAGATGGACCCGGCCAATAGCCGTGAGGCCTTGCGGGAGGCGACCCTGGATGTGGATGAGGGTGCTGATATTCTTATGGTCAAGCCAGCCGTGGCCTATCTTGATATTATTAAGAGCCTGCGTGAGGAATTTGATCTGCCCATTGCTGCCTACCATGTCAGCGGTGAGTACGCCATGATCAAGGCTGCCGCGGAACGGGGCTGGATAGACGGTGAGCGGGTCATGCACGAAACCCTGCTCTCCATTGCTCGGGCTGGAGCTGACATTATTATCACATATGGCGCCAAAGAAATGGCCAAAATTTTGTAAAAGTCCATCCGCACCTCATCTTTGTCCGTGTGGGCCGCCTCGCATAGCGTTACTATCTATGCTTCGGCGTCCCACACGAACAAATCTAAGGCACGGCTGAATTTTTACCTCGATGGGTACTCTTTATTGTTTTTTTCTAGTCCCTGACCCCTTTTCCCTGACCCCCTGTTTTTTCATGCTTCGTTCTCGTCTCGCTCCTACTCCCAGTGGCTATCTTCATATCGGTAATGCCGTAAACTTTATCATTACCTGGGTGGTGGTGCGTCAGGCTGGGGGGGTGTTGAAGTTACGTATTGATGATGCTGATGCTGGGCGTTGTCGGCTTGAGTATATTGAGGATATCTTTCGTCAGCTTGATTGGTTGGGACTGGATTGGGATGAGGGGCCGCAGGGGCCAGATGAGTTTGGTCGGCTTTTTTCCCAGCGTTTACGTTTTGGGGACTATCGGGCTTTTCTTGATGCTCTGGAAGAGGCTGGTCATAGCTATCTATGCGATTGTTCCCGTAAACAGATTCGTGCCCAGGTGGCAAATGGTATCTATCCCGGCCTCTGTCGGCATAAAAATGTAATCACGTCTGAAGGTGCCCATCGCCTCGTGGTGCCAGAGAATACCCAGGTTGCGGTGGCCGATCAGGACATAGCTTTGGCTGAGCATATGGGCGATTTTGTCCTCTGGTGCCGTGATGATTCCCCCTCCTATCAGCTGGCCAGTTTGGCCGATGACCTGGCTGATAAAACGACCCTTATTGTCCGTGGTGCTGATCTTCTTATCTCCAGTGCTGCCCAACTCTTCTTGGCCCAGCTCCTGCAGCAGGAAAGTTTTGCTCAAATAACCTTTCATCACCATGAGCTGCTCACCTGTCCCCAAGGGATGAAGTTGTCAAAATCTGATAAGGTTCTGTCCTTGCAGGCCATGCGTCAGCAAGGAGTCCTTCCCCTCCATTTCTATCAGGCCACAGCATCCCATCTTGGCCATGATCCTCAAGGCATCCGATCTTTGCAAGATCTGCTCCTGTTGGATATTTCTCTTTAACGCTGGAAAAGCACCATGTCACCTAAGGCCACCTCCCTGCCGGTGAGATCCGTAATGTGGCGGTCAATAATGGCGCATTTTATGGTGAGGAGAAAGAAGATGGGGCCGTCCACCAAGGACAGGGTCTCGAAGTTGCCCTGGCCCTTACTGATGATGAGATCAGCCTGGTTGAATGCCTGTTGGAACTGCTCGCTACAGTGCGGCAATGGTGTGCCTGGGCAACAGACGCCATTGCTTATGACCGGGCATATCTCTGTGAGGCCAATGTCTTTGGCATCAGCCATAAGGGCATCATTAATAATAGGGCCATCCTTAACTGCCACAACTATCTCTTTGTCGGGTGCCATGGTCAGCATGGTCTCAATAACCAGTTTATCAAAGACAATCTCACCGGCATTATCTGCCAGGTAGAGAATTTTTTTGCTGTTCTGAAATTGTTCAACTAGATCCTCATAGTCGTTGAGGATAAGGGGTTTGTGCAGGCAGTTCTCCAAGGCTGCCTTTGCGTCAAAATCTTGTTGGGAGCCATAGTCAATGATATTACCGGCAATGGAAAAGAGCAGGGCTGCAAAGAGTGGGTCCTCTGCCTTGGTGATGATCTTGCGGCTCTCTTTGCTCACCGCAGTGGCAAAATGATTACTCTCCTTTTTTAAATCAGCAAAGGGATCGGTACAGCCACTAAGACGGCTAATGGTCTGGTAGATGGGCATGGAATTTTCTGGTGGTGTCTGTTGCAGATCAATATTCCCCAACAGTGTGGCCACCTGGCGCATTATTTTAGCCTGGCAGGCAGCATCGTTTGTGGAAAGACGGGCAGTGTACAGGGTTTGTTTGAGCAGGCAGGGTATGCATTCCAGGGCTGATTTCATAGCTTTAATTTCTCGTTATCTTGGGCAGATACTCGGTCTTTACATTAGCCAGGCTGGCAAAAATGGTATTTTGGATATCTGGCTCTTCTTTATAAAGTGCGGCCAATTTTTGGCGGATGACCACTCTTTTTGATGAGTCTGATTGGGGGCAGGGGTTGGCCACTGGCTCTATACCAAATTGTTCGGCCAGGGTGTGAACCTCATTTTTGCGCAGATAGCTCAATGGGCGGATGATGTGCAGATCACCGTTAAACAAGCTTTGCTTGGGCAACATGGTGGAGATATTGCCGCCATAGAAGATATTAATGAAAAACGTCTCAATAATATCCTCCTTATGGTGCCCCAAGGCTAGTTTGTTGCACCCGAGGCTGCGCGCCAGTTCAAAGAGGTGACTGCGGCGATTACGGGCACAGTGGAAACAGACATCCTTGCCCTCACTTAAGGCCAGTGCCTCTGGGTCAAGGGTGGTGGTAATGATCTGATAGTCAAGGTTGGTATTGTCCAACTGGTTGGCCACTAATCCATCTTGGCCAGCAGCAAAACCCATATCAAGATGAACAGCAGTGAGGGTGTAGGAGATGGGAGCCTTCTGTTGCCAGAGTTTGAGGATATGGCAAAGAACCAGGCTATCTACACCACCGGATACGGCCAGCAACACATGATCACCATCAGCAAGCATCTGGTAATCATGCAGGGCCTGGCCAATACGTTTGTTGATGGCTTTAGGGATGGCAACCTTCATTGGTGAAGGAGAGCTTTAGCGGGCTAGGTGAGTGCATGTGGCAAACTTTTCATTGAGCCCTTCTTTGAGCAGGGTGGTAGCAGTGACAAATTTGAATCCACGCTTGCTGGCCTTGGACAGGGAAAAGATATCAGCTAACAGAGGTTTTTGGGTATCTTTATACGCACCTTTGCAGAGCATGGTTCCGGATTTGAGATGGATGAGTTGGTATTCAAAGGAGATTGAGGCAGGTTCTTTGGCCCCATACTCATTGCCCTGTAGCTTACGGTAGGTCAGTAGGTTGGTGATGAGTACGGCATCACCATCGGCCTGCATGCCGATATATCTGGCCCGTTCAAAGTCATTGCCCATGAAGGCACCGGCATAGGATTCTTCCTGCAACTCGGAGAGGACAATGACATTATCGCGGCAGGAGAGGTATTCACTCATAATGCGGGTGAGCACCATGCTCCCTTCAGCCAAGTCTCTGGCCTTAGGCGAATCAACTTTTTGAGCCAGGATGTCATACGAGGTCGGGATGACAATGATCCTCTGCAGCACCAGTTCACCCTTGCCACCTTCCTTGCCTGGGGTGATAGTGGTACACATGGGATATTGGCTTTGACTGCTCGGTGTTGAACAGCCAGCCAAGGCCAGAGCTGCAAGGAATAAGACGAAAAATCGACAGTACATGGTTAGAGGACCCCTTTAGATGATAATGTTGTGCTGACGCGAGGATCCAGGCTGGTGGCCTGATCCAGGGTGCGCCCCAGGGCCTTGAAGATGGCTTCGAGGATATGATGGGTGTTCTGGCCGTAGGTCACCTCCACATGCAAGGTCATACTACCATTAAAGGCAAAGGCGCGTAGGAACTCTTCGGCCAGGGTGGTGTCAAATGTACCTGTCTTGGCATCCAGCGTGACCACATCATAATGGAGGAAAGGGCGGTTGGAAAAATCCACCGTTACCCTGGCCAGGGTCTCATCCATGGGGAGAGCAAAGTGGCCATAGCGGCTGATACCCTTAAAACCATTAAGGGCGTCTTTAAAGGCATTACCCAGACAGATGCCAATGTCCTCCACTGTGTGATGGTCATCAATATCAATATCACCGGTGGCCTGCAGGGTGAGATCAAAAAAACCATGGACTGAAAACAGGGTAAGCATATGGTCTAAAAATGGCACGCCGCTGCTGATGGTTGCTGAACCCGTACCATCAATGGCAAGGTCAAGCTGGATTTGTGTCTCTTTTGTTTCTCTGGTGATAGTGGCGGTTCTGGTACTACTCATGGGAACTCCATAATGTAAAAGGGGAACAGGGAACAGATATTACTATTCTATACCAATAAATGGGGCTTAGCTGCAACAAGAAGATAGCTTCCTGTTGCAGCATTGTCGGGCGGTACGTTAGTAATGACTTACGCCATTTATGCACCATCTATATAAATCACCACCATACTTATCACTGCATTGCTGTTTCGCCCTTTCATGGTTTGTGCTTTCATCGTTAGCTTGCCAATGCCTGAAACTGCACCCCTTTTCACAGGCCCCAGCAGGCGTGTCTTTCTCCCAATGCTTTCCTTGCTGGTCTTTGCAGTAATTAAAACATGTGCCGTATCTGCTGTCTGATTTCTTTTCGCTGCGGGCACTGCTGCTTGTAGCTGCCTGGTGTTGGTGGCGGCGATTCTCTCTCCGTTGTTCTGCCAGACGTTCTCTTTCTCTTTTGCGCTGTTCTGTCAGTCGTTGTTGTTCTCTTTTCCGTTGTTTGGCGAGCTGTTCCCTTTCACGCTGGCGTTGTTTGCGCTCATAGTTTCGTTGTTCCCGTGCCTCTTGTTGTTCTGCCATGCGTTGTTGACGGGCTGTAGCCTCTTTTCGGCGCCTGTTTTCAGCAGCAAAGGCGTTGGTTTGGCGGATAGCAGCATTGGTGTCTCTGTCCAGTTGAGCATTTAATTCTCTGATTTCATTAGACATTCCCTGAAGACTCGTCATGATTGATTCATGCGTTGATGGCCCACTATTATCATCTTCCCATCTCTGCTGGCGGGCATACTCACGTTGTTCTCTCTCGTACTCTTCAGCTTCAGCTTCGGCTTCGGCCTCTTCCTCAGCTTCTTCAGCCAGCCTTCTTTCTTCCTCTTGTAACCTTCTTTCCTCTGCTGCCCACCGCCTCAACTGTTCCTGGTAGCGTTTCTCTTCCTCCTGCTCAAGGCGGACCAGATAGATCTCAGCAGTAAGCCCCTGTTCCGTGCTCTGCATAAGCTGGTGGTCATCATCGCCATGGGCGTATGTTGCCGCATTGTCCAACTGGTCTCGGGCACATGGGAAATTACGGTTAATGATGCAGCTGTTGGCTTGATCTATAGCTTGATCAAAGTCTATTTTGTCAAGCTGGTCAAGTTGGGCAATCATCTTGAGCATTTTCATGCGTTTGCTTTGGTCGACCTCAGCATGAACCGTATTGAAAGATAAAAAAACAATCAGAAAAAGATAGAGAGGTATTGTGAAGAGTTGTTTGCGTGGCATGGTTTTGTTGGTGCTAAGAGCTGTGCTTGGCGCAGATTTAATGGGATTCATTGGTGAGTTCCGTTAGGATGAGAATATTTTGGGTAGTTTCATCAAGGATATGGGCCGCAGCAAGAACCTGTTGCCATTGTTCTTGTTCCTTGGTGTTGATAATATCAAGTATGTCAGAAAGTTGCTCTCTGCTGGCAGTGGTATGACAATCACGGTTAAGTGGCATAGTTGGCAGGGCATCTGACTGTTGAGGGATGGCTTGGAGACGTGGAATGGGTTGCGATATTTGTTGGATTGGGCGCAAGAAGCAATCTGTAAAGAGACGCCATTGCTTATTATCTAACGTGCTCTGTTGTTGGTCAAACTCAGCGTTGATATCAAGGGATTGAAAATAGAGGCTGCCTTTAGCCATGAGGAGACGTTCACTGCGTACCAGAGCCAGCTCTTCTAGAAGGAGTTGGGCCTCCAGGTGGTAGGGATCGGAAGAGAGAAGCTCTACATATCCCTGGTCCATGAATATTTCGTTCAGGCGCTGGGAGGGTAAGCGGTGCAGGTAACTGTCAATATCGGAGAATGAAGGGCTTCCCATGGCTGCCATAACCACCTGCAAGGCTTGATCATAAAAGGGCTTGGTGCTGGAGAAGAAAAAACCTTGTTGCTCTGCCTGTTCTAAAGAGGTCAGTTTGTCTCCGTCAACCATGGAGGTTTTTTGTATGGCCGCAAAAAAATAATCTGGCCGCATATAATCGTCGGCAAGTCCAGGGTGCTGGCCGAATTGGGGGATCAGGGTGCGTAAGGCCTGCTGTAGTAGAGTGGAACAGTTACGGGTGAAAAAGTTGTAATCCCCACTATAACGCCAGTGAATTTCACTGAGTTGGCGCACCAGAAGCTGCCGTTGGCTATCATTCAAGGCCAGAGGGATGGATGTGATCTCGCGAAACTCACTAATGGCGTAGTTGCGATAGGCGTCCATGAAAGGGGTAGCAAAGAGGTAGGCCTTATAGTCGCCGCTCAAGGCCTTAAAGGTATTGAGCTCAAATTCATCGATGTGGGCGGCAAAGCCCAGAATAATATGTTCAAAGAGATTGCTGTCACAGGCCTCTTTAGAGGATTTTCCCTCTGGGCAGACCACCAGGCGCAGGGCAACGTGGCCAAAACGGGAGGCCATATTGGGGCCCTGTCCAGCAAAGACCAGGTGGATAGAACTGACACGTTGGGGGGGAAGCCAGATGGCTTTTGTTCCCTCATGGCGGTTAAGGAGTAAAAAAGGGACTGGTGTGGCGCAGGGAGAAGTGTTTGTCTGGTAACGGTGCTGGAAGTATTTAAAATAAAGGGGCTGCCGACAGTTGAAGTCTGGTTGGAAGATAAGGTCGGTTAAGGCCTGGGCATAGGGGCTTGCTGGTGCCGATTGGCTGCCAAGAACCATCTGTTTAAAATGGGTAAATTTATCATCAGCATGGAGTAGAGGCTGCTCACTGTGGCTAAGCAGATCAAAGAATGTATCTGCCGCAGTCATGCTGGTTGTTGATGTGCTGCCCTCTGACTCAAGACGTGCCAAGGCCGCAGTATGAATGGCTTTCTGTATGACTTCAGGAGCTTTTTTAAGGTATGGCTGCAAGACCTGCCAGTTCTGGCGTGAGAGAGGAGCAGGTGTCTTGCTGGCTGGTGGTGTTGTCAGAGCACAACCAGCCAGTAACAGGATGGCTATGCTCTGAACAAGAAATTTCATCGTGAGGCAAGGATAAGAGTCTCATTTACGGTGCTGCTTGCTTGCTGCTGGCGATAGGCCTTGGCCATCATGGAGTTTGGCTTGGCCCAGGCAGAGGCATGGGCGTTGAGTTTTTTGGATATCTTCATAGACTCGGAAACACGTGTTGGTGATGAAACTGTATCCATCAGCAATGCACCAGCTATAGCGGGTAGGGAAATAGTAACTGTCGCAAGGGCCTCAAGTGGCCCACTTGCGCCTCTGTTTCCAATCCAGTCATCGAAAGCTTTCTGGTTCTTCCTGTAAGAAATAGCATCTTTCTCTGTCTGTAATTGTGCCCTTTTTCTGGCCGCATCCTGGCGTTTATTTCTGGCAATAGTATCTTGTTTAATTTTTTCCTCTATCGCATTGATTTTTAGTTGCCAAGCTTTTGCCTGGGCTGAATTTTTCTGCACCCCTTCACCATGTTTATAACGTCTAACCATGGATTGCATGGACTTGGTATCACCGGCCTGGGCTGATTTTAGATCGGCGTTGGCTGCTTTTTCAGCATGTATTTGGTCGATCTTGGTATGCCAACTGCGCGCCTTGGCTGGATCTTTTTGTACCCCCTTACCTGTCTCATAGCGCTGGGCCATGACAGCCATGGCCGTGATATCTCCTCCCTGGGCAGCAAGGAGATCTTTCTGAGCCGCTGCCATTTCACGTTGTCTCGCCTCTTTTGCTGCCTGCTCTTTCTGTAGCGCTACCTTCAGGTCATGAGCTTTCTGGGCCGTAGGAGTTAATTGCGGTTGAGAGAGTCTGACGTCGATACGTTTTGCCACATCAGCAATAAGGGTGAATTGAGTGCTAAAGATCTGTTCATGATCCTTATCCGGCATTTTGTGGGCTCGTAGGGTCAGCTGTTTTCCGGCAGGAAGAAAGAGGTCCACAGGACATTCTCCCTTAAAGTTGTTATTGATATAAATCTTAGTGCCTCTGTCATGGCGTTGACAGCTCACCCTTAGGATGGCTTCACCGGCAAAGGAAGTGATTGGTACAAGTAAAAGGCAAAGAAGGGGGAAGAGGAAAAGTTTTTTCATAGAGATATATTGTATGAGGTTGAGGTGAGGTATCAGTTTGTTATTGTGGGGGAAATTAAACTTATGTGTAGAATTCTAAGATAGGAATATATACCAACATAAATTAGGTAGAGTCAACCCGTACTTATTTTAAAGATAGAAATGCCTAAACAATGGCATGTTTTTGAAAATGAGGAGAGATTTTTTATTGACAAGCATAAGGTACTTAGATATAAGAGATCCCTGTTTCATTGTTAGCACATTAAATCATGCGGGAATAACTCAGTGGTAGAGTGCAACCTTGCCAAGGTTGACGTCGCGAGTTCGAATCTCGTTTCCCGCTCCAATTTGTTGATCTTTTCAGTAGTTTAATACTGTGAAGATCTAATAGTAGAAAGGTTCGAAGCTTCTTCGAACCTTTTTTCGTCATAGACGCCCCATGGTTTCATGGAGCGATTTTATAGACAGTAAGGATCGTATTATGACCACCTATTTGACTCCTGTAGACGAAATTGAACGTAACTGGTTTGTTGTTGATGCCCAGTCCCAGGTTCTTGGCCGTCTCGCCTCCGAGATCGCTACCCGTCTGCGCGGTAAGCATAAGCCGAACTATTCTACCTTTCAGGATGTCGGTGATTATATTGTTGTTGTCAACGCTGAGAAGATTCGTCTCACCGGTAAGAAGATGGAAGACAAGGTCTACTATCATCATACTGGTTGGATTGGCGGCATCAAGCAGGCCACAGCTAAAGAGCTGATAGAGAAATTCCCAGATCAGCTTATCTATAAAGCTGTAAAAGGTATGCTGCCTAAAAATTCTTTAGGCCGTGAGCAGCTGAAAAAATTAAAAGTATATGCTGGAACTGAGCATCCTCACGAGGCCCAGGCCCCGGTTGAGCTTAAGTTTTAGATTTTAGTGGAGAATAGAAAGAATGGTTGCTGAAAAATTTTATGCTACTGGTAAACGCAAAAGCGCTATAGCTCGTGTTTGGTTAACTGCAGGTGACGGCAGCGTCATCGTTAACAAACATGAGATGACTGACTATTTCGGTGGTCAGCTTAACCAAGATAACGTCTTGAAGCCTCTGGCTATTACCGAAACTCTCGGGAAATATAATGTTATGGCTACCCTGAAGGGTGGTGGTAAGGTTGCCCAGTCTGAGGCCCTGCGTCATGGTATCGCTAAGGCTCTTACCGAGATTGATATTGAGAATCGTGGTGTGCTGAAAAAGGCCGGCCTGCTTACCCGTGACTCACGAGTCAAGGAACGTAAGAAATACGGTCAGAAGGGTGCTCGCGCACGCTTCCAGTTCTCCAAGCGTTAATCTGCTTATCCAGCAGTTTATTAGTTTTGATAGGGAAAAGCGGCCTGCCGCTTTTCCCTATTTTTGTTTGGGGATACCATGTTGCTGATTTGGACGAAGGAAATTAAGGGGATAAGGGAAAATGTATAAAGTCGGGATTATTGGTGCCTCTGGATATACCGGAGTGGAGTTGGCGCGCTTGCTGGCAAATCATGACGGGGTGGAGTTAACCGTTGCAACCTCTCGGCAGTATGCTGGGCAGAAGTTGGCAGATGTCTATCCTAATCTGCGCGGTATAACGGACCTGGTTTGTGAAGATGTTGTGGTGGCTGATCTGGTGGGCCGGGCCGATATGTTTTTTTTGGCAGTACCACATAAAACAGCCATGGGTATTGTTCCTGAACTGCTTGCAGCAGGGAAAAAGGTGGTAGATCTCAGCGCAGATTTTCGTATTGATGATGCGGCTGTCTATGAAGAGTGGTACCAGCCCCATACCGCTCAAGATCTGCTTGGCGAGGCGGTATATGGTCTGCCTGAGTTGTATCGTGATAAGATAGTATCAGCTCGTTTGGTAGCCAATCCTGGCTGTTATCCCACCAGTATTATTCTTGGTCTGGCACCTCTGTTAAAGAAAAATCTCCTTGATCCTTCCACCATTATTGCTGACTCCAAGTCTGGTACCTCTGGTGCTGGCCGTGGTGCTAACACCGCTACTTTGTACTGTGAGGTCACTGACGGCTTTAAGGCCTATGGGGTTGGTTCCCATCGTCATACCCCGGAGATTGAACAGGAGCTTGCTAAGCTTGCCGGTTCAAAGACGGTGATCTCCTTTACTCCTCACCTTGTTCCTATGGTGCGCGGTATTCTCAGTACTATTTATGCCTCCTTGACTCAGCAGATAAGTCAGGTTGAGGTGGATGAGCTTTACCAGGATTTTTATAAGGATGAACCCTTTGTTCGTCCCTGTGGGCCAGGGCAGTTTCCGGCCACCCAGTTTGTGCGGGGGGCTAATTATTGCGATATTGGTGTAAAGGTCGATAGCCGTACAAATCGTATTGTTGTGGTGTCTGCCATTGATAACCTGGTGAAGGGTGCTGCAGGTCAGGCCGTGCAGAATATGAATCTTCTCCTTGGTCTGCCTGAACAACAGGGGTTGCAGGTCGTTCCCCTCTTCCCCTGATTTTTCAGACATGGCCATGCGTAATATTAAGCTTGTTCTGGCCTATGACGGTAGCCATTTCTCGGGCTGGCAAAGCCAACCAACTGCCCGGACGGTGCAGGGTGAGGTGGAAGAAAAACTGGCCATGATGTGTCAGGGTGAAGTTGCATTACACGGGGCCGGGCGTACTGATGCTGGCGTTCATGCCCTTGCCATGGTCGCAAATTTTAATACCACGGCAAAAATCTCTTGCCTTGGTTTCAAAAAAGGGCTTAATAGTCTGTTGTCAGCTGATATCCGTATCCTTAAGGTGGATGAAGTAGCGGCAGATTTTCATGCCCGTATTTCTGCCAAGGCCAAGACGTATCGCTATTTTTTTTCCACGGCTGAAATTCAGCTGCCCACTCTGCGTCTCTACGAGGCGTTGGTGTCTGGAGTGGTCGATATCAAGGCCATGCAGGATGTTCTCCCCTTGCTGGTGGGTAAGCATGACTTTTCATCCTTTGAGGCGGTTGGCAGTCGTGATCTCTCCTATGTCGATGGTCGCGGTGCGGTGCGTACTCTAGAGGCCGTGAGTTTAAAGCAGTTGGGAGATGAGGCGTATTGTCTTACCATTAGAGGTACTGGTTTTCTGCGTAAGATGGTTCGTAATATTGTCGGTACTCTTTTTGATGTTGGCCGGCAACGTATAAGCAAAGATGATTTTAATAAAATTTTGCAGGCTCAAGATCGTAATCTTGCAGGAGCTACCGCTCCTGCCTGCGGTTTGTTTTTAGACAATATAGAATATTAAAAATGAGGAACAGCAATGGCTGATCAATTACTTCCCCTGGCTGAAAGGATGTCCCAGATTAAACCTTCACCCACCTTGGCTGTTAATGCTAAGGCCAAGGCAATGAAGGCTGAAGGTGCTGATATTCTTAATTTTAGTGTTGGTGAGCCTGATTTTCCTACCCCTGAGCATGTCTGTGAGGCTGGTATTCAGGCCATTAATGAGCGTTTTACTCGCTATACTGCGGTACCAGGGATTCCTGAATTGCGTGAGGCCATTGTTCAGCGTTTTAAGGAAGATCATGGCTGGGAGTATGCCCCAGAGCAGGCACAGGTTAGCTGTGGTGGCAAGCATGGTCTGTATAATATAGCCCAGGCCTTATTTGGCCCTGGCGATGAGGTGTTAATTCCCACTCCCTACTGGGTTTCCTACCCTCCTATTATCCTGCTGGCCGGTGCTACCCCTGTGCTGGTTCCCCTGGAGGAGAAGGATGATTTTGATCTCACTGCTGAGAACCTGGCCAAATACGCCACCTCCAAGACCAAGGGCATTATTCTTAATTCACCCTCAAACCCCACCGGGGCTGTGTTTTCTACCACCGCCCTGCAAGCAGTGGCCAGCATGGCCAAGGACAATGGCTGGGTGGTCATCTCCGATGATATTTATGATACTATTGTCTATGGTGACGAGCCTCTACCCCATATCTTGGATGTTGATCCTGGCCTGAAAGAGCAGACAATAATATTAAACGGTGTGTCTAAGTCTTTTGCAATGACTGGCTGGCGTATTGGCTACTCCTTAGGGCCGCAACACATCATCACTGCCATGAATAAGATTCAGAGTCAGTCTACCTCTAACTCCTCTTCTGTTGCCCAGAAAGCAGCCTTGGCTGCTGTGGCTGGCCCGCAAGATTTTCCGGCCATGATGAAGGAGTCTTTTGTGCCACGGCTGGATTATATCCTGAAGGAACTAACCTCCATGGAGGGTATCACCTGTGTTAAGCCTAATGGTGCCTTCTATGTCTTTCCTAATATGTCTGCCTATTTTGGTCGCAGCTATGATGGCAAGACCATTGAGGGTTCGGTTGATATGTCAGCTTATCTGTTAGAAAAGAGTTTTATGGCCACGGTACCAGGTGCTGCCTTTGGTGCAGATGATTTTGTCCGCTTCTCCTTTGCCGCTTCTATGGAAGAGATACAAGAGGGTATGAAGCGCTTGCGTAAGGCATTAGAGCAGTTATCCTAAGCTCTATTGCCCTAATCTTTGTAAAGGGCATTTCGGCTAAACACAAAAAAAGCGATGCTTCCTGTTTAGGGAGTATCGCTTTTTTTTGTGTATGATGTCTTGGGTGTGCAGCTATCAACCTGGACTGGTGGTTTCACTCATGGTCCATGTCCACTGATCCAGTGGCTTTTTCTTGGAAATTGGCTTTGAGCCGTTACTCTTATAGCATTGATAGATCCATTTACCATCTAAATAAGCAATCTTGATTAAGCCAAGGGTGTTATGTTCATACCAACCAGCCTCAAATGATCCTTCCATGTTTTCTACTCCTTACTCGCCTTTTTCTAAGCAATTGGCAATACAGCTGGCACAATTTTCCTTTGTTTGACCGGTGGAACAGTAGCTGTCAAAACTATTTATCCAGTCAGCACCACCACGGGGACATTCTTCAACAAATTTTACAAAATTTATCATCCGATCAATAATTTCTTTTGGGGCCGTGTGTTCAATTTTGCAGGCGCCTTCATCAGCAATTTGCTCATCCACAGCTAAGATTTTAATGAAAAAATCCTGTAATGCCCTGTGACGCCTGATGATGTCGGCCGCAAACTCTTCTCCTTTGGGAGTGAGAGTGATTACTTCGTAGGGAGCGTAGTTGATCAGCCCTTTTTTTGCCAGGGATCGGAACGCCTCAGTGACTGATGAACGGCTGACATTAAGTTTTGCCGCAATGTCCTTGGCACGCGCCACCTTCTTTTCTGTAATGATATGGGCAATGACCTCCAAATAATCCTCAAGGCTTGCACTCAGTTTTTCTCCATGTTTCATTACATACTCCTCTTGCATCTCATTACTATAGTTTACTGGTGGAATAAGATAATTACCATGATTTTATGTGAAAATCTGCTACTTTGTCAGGGGAACAGTAGTTGGGGCTGAGTGGTATCGAAAGCGGAGGAAAATGGCTCATGGGTAAAAATGAATTTATTGAAGTGGTTACCACTGTGGAAGATGTGGCCGCAGGGGAGAGTTTAGCAACCTTGCTGGTGGAGAAGAGGTTAGCTGCCTGTGTGCAGATTAGTGGGCCGATCACCAGTGTCTACCGTTGGCAGGATGAAGTGGAACAGGTTAAGGAGTATCAACTATTGGTCAAATCGCGGCAAGATCTTTTTGTGCAAGTGCAGGCTGTTATTGCTGAGCACCATTCCTATGATGTTCCGCAAATTATCGCGCTACCAATAAGTGCTGGTAGTGAGTCGTATTTACGCTGGCTTGCAGCAGAACTTGGAGGGAATTATGACTGAGACGAAGAAACGAGGTCGGCGTCGCAAGAAGGAGTATCATTGCCATTGTTGCAAGAAAGATATGCCCTATTGCTTCAACTGCCCATGTGGTTTTCAGATATGTGAACCATGCTTCAAAGAGAATCGCTGGGGAATATCCAACGGCCCAACTTGGGTCTGTCCGGACTGTGGGCGCATTCGTATGACCTATTGATTGTAATATGACCCCACTGGAAATTTATAAGATATTGCCCCAGAGCAACTGTCGTAAATGTATGCTGCCCTCCTGTCTGGCCTTTGCTGCCGCAGTGGTGGCTGGGCAGAAGCAATTGGCAGAGTGTTCTGAGCTTGATTCCGCTGTGCTGGCCAGGTATGGTCAGGAGTGCACGACCAAGGCAGAGTCAGCGTCAGTTCAGGCGGCATTTGTTGAGAAGATGCAGCAACAGGTGGCAGAACTTGATTTCGCTGTTGTTGCCCATGAACGGGGTGGGCAGTTCTATGATAATACGATTGTTATCAACTCCTTGGGCAAAGACTTTGTTGTTGATCGCCATGGGCAGATGCGTTCCCAGTGTCACATCATCCCTTGGGTGCAGGCCCCTATACTTTCCTATCTAACCTATGAATCCCATAAACCCGTTGCTGGGCGTTGGATCTCTTTTCGTGAGCTCAAAGGAGGGATTGACTGGCAAGGTCTTTTTACCAGTCGCTGTGAGATGCCTCTGAAGGAATTAGCCGATGCCAATCCAGACCTGCTCACCGATCTCATTGATCTTTTTATGGGAAAGAGTGTCCAATGGTATCAGGCAGATATTGCCCTTATCCTCCATCCGCTTCCCCATATTCCTATCCTTATCTGCTACCAGGCTGAGGATGAGGATTTAAGCTCAGATCTCACTATCTTTTTTGACGCCTGTTGTGCTGATAATCTCCATATAAAATCCATCTATACCCTTTGTGCTGGCTTGGTACAGATGTTTGCCAGCATTTCTCAATATCATCTTTAGGTTTTTTTCTGCTGACCTGTCCCCAACGGTGCATTAATTCATGAGGTGATGGAGCAGGGGGCCGTTTCCCTGGCTTATCTTTAGCGCCCTACTCTCACTGAGTAGGGTGGCAAGGTAGATAACTGTTCGTGTGAACGCCTCTACGTAGTTGTTGCTGCGGGCATGGAAGGCGGTAAAGGCGCTGGCAAAGGTACAGCCTGTGCCATGGCTGTTCATTGTTTTAAGGCGGGGATGATACTGACATTCTTCTTCGATATCTTCAAGGTCAGTTGCGTTGGTGCGTACCAGTAGCAGGTCAACAATCTCAGCCTCCTCTTCACAAAGATGTCCTCCTTTAATACATAAGGCACGCAGGAGTGGTAAGGTGCTGAGCAGTTTCTTTCCTGCCTGGCGGGCCTGCTGCAGATTTGCCACTGGCAGTCA
>JAOZSN010000055.1 GCA_029939635.1 Deltaproteobacteria bacterium | reverse complement strand
GGGCGATTGATTATGTATTGGGAATATAAAGGCAGGGCTAGTGCGATCTGGCACGAGAGAGCAAGGGTCGCGTAAAGTGAAATGCAGTATAAAAAAGGAGATTGTGAGGAGATGAAAAAAACAATAAATGGGAGAATTCTCTACCTGGCCCTGATTTCATACAGTGCTGTCGGGTTATTGGTTCCCACCGCAGGTCAGGCTCGTATGGGTGAAAATCAGCCCTGTAGTAATTGCCATACCATGCATAATAGTCAAAATAATGCTTCCATGAATATGGACGGGAGTACCACTAGCCATGCCCCAGGGGCGGCTCTGCTCATGGAGACCGGTTGTGTGGCCTGTCATACTGGTGTAAACACCGCTAGTTCAGGAATACCCTATGTGTTGGATTCTACCTCAGGCGATGATCTGGCCGGTGGTAATTTCACTTATGTTGCTGCAGCTGATGCCAATGGTCATAATATTGTTGGTATCGATGGTGTGGATGGTGCTTTAGGTACTGCACCTGGCGGCTCTATGACCACCCAGCTTACCTGTGCTGGTACCATGGGTTGCCATGGTGACCGTCTTGAAGCTGACCAGTTTGGTGCCATTAGTGGGGCACACCATGGTGTATCCTCTGGTGGTGCTACCATGAGCGGCGCTGATCTAAACAATAGTTATCGTATGTTGCTGGGTGTACAGGGTATTGAGGACGCTGACTGGGAGAAGAGTACCTCGGCCACAGATCATAATCAATACTATGGTGTAGCCCGAAACGCGGAAGGAGATTCAACCACTGGTACAATTAGTGCCCTCTGTGCTGCCTGCCATGGTGACTTTCATGGTGATGTCAATGCTGGTACCACAATGTCTAACCCTTGGATTCGTCACCCTACTGATTTTGACATGGATGATACCGCTGCTGATTCAGAATATCGTTCCTATGGCGGTGCCGGGGTGAATGCCTATGTTCCCGGGGTACCAGTGGCCAGTAGTGATATGAGTGATGGTGTATTATCTGCTGTCTTTGGAGCAGGAGCCGGCGATGTCGGTACTGATGCCATTGTCACCTGTGTTTCCTGTCACCGGGTTCACGCCAGTGAGTTTGCTGACATGTTACGCTGGCAATATAGTGGCATGGTCGCCCATGGTACAGCCAGTAATGATAATGTCGCTGGTTGTTTTGCCTGTCACACCACCAAGGATGATATTTAGTCCTCGGTGCTAATTTTGTTAAAAATAAGGGATACAAGCCATACTAGTGGGCTTGCATCCCTTATTCTTTAATAAAACAGGTACGTTTTTGACAGTAAAGGGAGGAAGTTAGGTGAAGGGATTTACGAAGTTTTTCTGCCAGCTCATGCTCGCCGTTGTCCTTGGGCTAACGGCCATGGTTGGTGGCCAGTTCAGTACGGCTCAGGCGGCCAGCAAGGCAGCCATCACGGTCTTTTCACCTCCTGATGGGTCCTGGGTATCAGAGAAAAAGCTTTTTATGGCTGGTCGTGTTACCGGCCCGGCAGTGTCCCAGCTCACCATTAAGGGTGTTAAGAGTAAGGCTCCCAAAAATGTGGTGGCCGTGAAGAGTGGTGCCTTTGGGGTAATGATTACCTTAAAAGAGGGTAAAAATAACATTACCTTAAGTTCTGACAAGCTACAGAAGACGCTGACTATTTATTATCAATCAGCGAAGATTAAGAAGGCTCCCAAAGGTTTTAAGCGCTATTATGTCCATGCCAACCCCACGGAGTTAGATTGTAAAGAATGTCATAAATTGCGGCGGGGTAAGTTTAATTTTAAACGTATTACCCCGGCTGCGTCTACCTGTACCACAAATTGTCATACAGATATCGGTAAGGGTGCCCATGTTCATGGCCCTGTGGGGGCAGGAATCTGTATCTCCTGTCATAGTCCCCATGGTTCCTATGAGCCTCTGGCCATTGCGCGTACAGGCCAGGAGCTCTGTCTTGTTTGTCATCAGGCCAAGCGTGAGGAATTTAAAGATGATGTAATTCATGCGCCAGTTAAGGAGGGCTGTATTGATTGTCACAACCCCCATGAATCTTCCATGCGCTATCAATTGCGTGGCAGTGGTACCAGTGTCAGTAGTCTTTGCTTTAATTGCCATGAAGCAGAGATTTTTACCAAGAGCCATCGTCATGGCCCGGTTGGGGCTGGAGATTGTATAGCCTGCCATAAGCCCCACGCTGGAAAACATAAAAACCTTCTCATCGCCTCACCTGAAAAAGGTGAGGTTTGTTTTCAGTGCCATAAGGATCGTAAGCAAGAATTTACGATGAAGTTTGTCCATGATCCTGTGGAAGAAAATTGCAATAAATGCCATGATCCCCATAGCTCAGAGTATCGTTTTCAGCTCCACGCCGAGGGCGGTAAACTCTGTTCCAGTTGTCACAAGGAGCAGAATGCTGAGTTGTACAAAATTATGGATACCGCAAAATATAAGCACCAACCTGTGGACGAGGGGCGTTGTACCGATTGCCATCGAGCTCATTCCTCCAACGTGAAATCATTATTAAAAACGAGTACCGAACAGTTATGTTTTACCTGTCATGATGAGTTGGCCGATGAGGTGATCGGCAGTGATTATCGCCATGGCCCGGTGCAGACCGGTGATTGTATGAGCTGCCATGATGTGCATGGCTCTGACAATAGTCGTATCCTCTCCAAATATTTCCCTGAGGAATTTTATAAGGAGTATCAACCTGGAAATTATGAGCTCTGCTTTGGTTGCCACAATAAGGATATTGCCAAGAAAAAATTCACCCGCACCCTGACCAATTTCAGGGACGGTGAATATAACCTGCACTATTTCCATGTTAACATGAAGAAAGGGCGCAACTGTGTGGCCTGTCACGATCCACATGCCAGCACCCAGGCCAAACATATTCGTACTGAGGTGCCCTTTGGCTCTTGGTCGTACCCCATCTCCATAACCAAGACTAAAACTGGTGCCACCTGTGTGGTTGGGTGTCATGCGCCAAAGAGTTATGATCGGAGTCGGCCCCAAATCAAGCCTAGTCGCTAAGGGGCTGTTGTATTCGTCTCGGCAAGCAGGCTTTTGAGATAGCAAGTGATAGCAGGAACTATTCGAGAGATGAAACAACCGTGCTACTCTCAGATTTTTTTCCTGCTGTCACTTTTTTTATTTGGCTGCTGCTTGGTTCCCGATTTTGCCCTGGGGGCCCAAGACCTTACCGTGAACTGGCAGCATCTGGACAGTAAGGATGAAGATAACGAGGATAATTATTGGCTTAATTATACCCTTAATCTGAATCAGGAGGTTACTGAGGTCATTTCTTTGCAAGAATCCATTCGTTATACCAGCAAGTGGGCGCAGAAAAGTGATAGTGAAGGGCTTCATCCTGCCTTACAGTTTGGCCTGCTCAGTGACATTTTTGCTCTGGACATCTTTTATTATGCCACTGAACAACGGAACTCGAACCAGAGTAATACCAGTCGGCGTAATGGTGAGGTTTCCTGGCGTTCAACCTGGGATAAACCCTTATGGCCAGTTTTGCGGGCCTCAATTGGTCTGGATGCCATGGATGATGATGAAACTCCTCATCTAGCTAAGACAGATGAGGAAACGCATTCAGCGGGGGTGGATTGGGATCTGGACATATTCAGCCTCTATTATAATTACCAATGGCAAGAACGGCATGATTTTGTCCAGCAGTCACAACGCGAGTCCACCAACCAGTTTGGTCGTGTGGAGGCAAGCCAAAATTTCTGGCAAAATCGGCTGATGATAGGTTTTTCTCAGCAATATACAGAAAGTTTTGAAGATTCCGTTTATAAGGTAGGTGCTGGTGGTATTGTTCCTATTCAGCATGTCCTGTCTCAAGTTCTCCATGGCTTAGATAACACCCCTGTCAACACCCTGCCGGGTGATTTGACCTCTGCTCCCTTACTCCATGATGGTGATCTTGCTACCACCTCTGGAATTTTCACCAACGGTATTGATTCCCCCCCCCATAATTTTGCCCTGCGCGTGGATTATAACCAGATTGATCGAGTTTATATGTACACCGTAGATGACGAGTCCAGCCAGGCTGCCGCCTTTGTCTTTGCCCTGTACGGCAGCAATAATGGCACTGACTGGCTTCCCCTTGCCGGTACTGTTCCTTTTACGTATAATGCCACTGAGCAGCGTTTTGAACTGGACACCTCAGGCTATGCTCAGCAGCTCTGGCTCAAGGTTGTTATTACCAATAGCTCTCTTCAGCAGGTGGATTTTAGCGAAATTGAAATTTTTGAACTGATGACTTCAAGTGATGACAGACTGGCCCTGAGCAGTAAGTCCACCAGTGCCATAACGGATTTTAATTTTTCTGCCCGTCTCAGCCAGCGTTCAACCTTGAGTTATAGTTTAAATTATAACAGGGGAGGATATTCTTCTGGCAATGATTTTCGCCACTTTAATCAGGTTGGTGAATTGAAGTGGCTGGCAGATGCAATATCGTTAAGTGCCAGCATATCAGAGGCGCGTGATCAGGATGGTGACCGCTCTGAAACACTGAAGCGTTCTTATAATGCCAGCCTGGGGCTCTCCCCGCTCAATAGCGTGACTATGAACTTTGGCCTGGGCCGAACAGACAAGTTTGAGGGTACGCAACGCCATTCTGTGGAGCAGGAAATTTCTTTTTATACCACCCTCATGCCGTACCCAGATCTTGATGCCACCTGTGACCTCCTCTATCATGATACGGCCTATGATGCTGGTGGTCAGAATCTTCGTGATTATAGTGGTAATATTATTGTCAGTGCCCGTCTTCTTCCCACTCTCAATGCTGATTGGAAGACAGATTATCGCTATTTGAAGGGGGCTTTGGGTTATGAAAATTATGGCAGTGATCTCATTATTAATTGGCGACCTTCGGATACCTTATCCTTAATGACCACGGGAAAAAGTCATTGGCAGGATGGAGTAAGTACCAGTGATGGTGTCATGATGCGTGCCACCTTGAGTCCTGTAGCTGCCATCCAGGTAAGTTTGGGCTATGACTATGATCATAGTTCAGAGGTTACTAATAAGTATTCAGCCTACGCCAGTTGGGCATTAGGTTCATATTTTACCCTGCAGGGCAATGGTGACTACACCACACGACCTACAGAAAACGATTGGCAGGTCTCTATTCAGTTAACCGGTCGTTTCACCAGCCAGTAAGGGAGTTTGAGGGATGCACAAAAAGAGATTAATAGAAAAGTTGTACTATGGCAGTGGTCGACTACAGCTCTTGTTATGCCTTGTGCTGCTGTTGTCGGGGTGTTCTTCTGCTCAGCATTACGATAGCTTTTTACGCGAAAATATTGATTTAAGTTTTGTTCGTACCATTGCTGTCCTGCCTGTCACCAACAACAGCAAGGATGAGTTTGCCCCGGAACGGGTACGAGATTTGACCATGACCCGTATTTTGGCAAGCCAACTTTTTGATGTGGTTGATAAAGGCATGGTGGATGGGCTGCTACACCAAGAGGGCATTGACCCAACCAAGCCCATTGATAGACCAGCCTTAAAACGTCTTGGTCAGCAGCTTCGGGTGCAGGCCATTATGTTAGGCACCGTTGATTTTGCCAGTGAGACCAGGCATGGTAGCGTGGTTTTTCCCGAAATAACCATTACCTTACGACTTTTAGAGGTGGATAGTAGCATGATTATCTGGCAGGCCAGTGGCCACGGTAGCGGCGACTCTCTTTTTAGGCGTATCTTTGGTCAGGCCAATATTGACACCTTTCAGACCACCAGGGATTTAATCGATAATCTACTCGTCTCCATCCCCATGGAAAAAAGCAAATAATGCGTATCCGTATCCTGATACACTTCCTACTGAGCTTATGTGTCCTTTGCTGTGCCATGCCTACATTGGTTGGTGCAATGGGACAGGTGGCTGTTATGCCTGTGCAGGATTTGAGTCAGGGTGAATATGGGGTGAATATGGTTATGACTGGCCAGCTTCATCAGCGTCTGACCGCCAAGGGTATTGATCTGCTTGCCCCTGACGAGATGATGGCTTTTTTGGTGCGTAACCGTATTCGTACCTTGGGAGAGATAGAGACCCGCAATTTACGGAAATTGGCTGCTAGAACAGAGGTTACATACCTCTTGTTGTCCACTATTACCCAATCTCGCCAGAGTAAGGACTATGCTTTAGCCCTGAATATGCACCTGGTCCAGGTGGATAATGGTACTACTGTTTGGAGTACCTCTATCCATGGCAGTCAGGCTGATGAAAAGCATCTTTTTGGTCTGGCAGAACCTGATACCTTTGCTGCCGTTGAAAATCTGGTGCTGGATCGGCTTTTAGCGCAATGGCCTGCTACTCTTATTCTTAAAGGTGCGCCTCCATCCCTAGCGCCCCTTATCGAAGTTGCGTATCTTTCTGCTGATAGACTCCAACCTGGTGAAATTGTTTCCTGTCGGATAAAGCTTAATGAATTAAGGACTCCCAGACCGCAAACCAAGGTGGAGCTTTTGGTGGCTGGCAAGGCCATCGCTACTCGTTTTAGAGCAGATCAAAATGATTATGTCAGTTCCTGGCCCGCTCCGGCCAGTGATGGTCATTATCAAGTACATCTGCTGCGAGATGGTTCTCAATCATCTGTCAGGAGGCAGCTCATTGGCAGTTTTGTGGTTGATAGTAAGCCACCACAACTGGCCTTGCAGCTCAAGGGGCAGGAACGACGAGGTAAAATTGTTCTGCAGAATAAGGTTATTATTTTACCCCGCCAGCAAAATTTTGAGCCCATTACCCGCTGGCAGCTTGCGGTACAAAGTGATGGTGGCAACCAAATTTTGCAGGCTAAAGGTCAGGGTGGTCTACCAGAACGGCTGGCCTGGTGGGGCCAGGAAAAAAATGGTGCCCTGGTGGAGGATGGTTATTATGAGGTCGTCTTGGAGGCCTGGGATGCGGCTGGTAATAAGGGGCAGATTGCCAATACTATCAGGGTGAAAAGAAGTCCACCTGAGGTGGAGATAGCACTGCACAGAAAAAAGCAGGCTGTTGAGGTGAGGTTAGGGTATGATGGTGATATTGCCTTGGAGCAATGGCACGTGGAACTGCGCAATGAGTATGGTGTGCTTTTACTGACAGAGGGTGGTACTGAACTTGCCGAGTCTCAGGTGGTCTCTGTGGATGTGCCGCCCCTCCCTGGTGATCTGCATTGTCAGCTGAATGCTCGGGATGTGGTGGGCAATGAGCTCAGTACATCTGTGGTAATGGCTGGCAATGCTAAACCTACTCCTGTAAAAGGACAAGGGCTGTTCATGGCGCAAGGGGGAGGAGAATCAACAGATCTCGCGTTGAATGAGGTATGGGTGGAAGATTTTTGAAGAAGTACTCCAGCTGGATAGCCAGTGGTTTGTTGTTTTGGATTCTGCTTGCTGGTTGTGGAGGAAAGGATCCTTACCTACTAGGCCACCATGACGCAGATGCCTTGGCTGCCTGTACCATTGCCATTCTACCCTTGCAGAATAAAAGTTCCTATCCCCAGGGCCATGAAATTATTGGCCATATTCTTTTTAATGAGCTGGTTCAAACCAATCAATATTATCTGGCCCTGCGCGGTGATGTTCAAAAAATATATCACCAGCTGCGCATCCGCCCCTGGATGACACCAACTCCAGAGCAATTACGCATTATTGCTGATCGTCTCGGGGTTGAGGCCCTAATTGGTGGCGAGGTGCTGCAGATGAAGGAGCAGGTGAGTCAGGGGCAGGTTACCACGGAACTGAAGATCCAGATAAGGGTCTATAATGGTCATGATGGCACCCAGGTCTTTGCCTGTTACCATGCCAGGAAGGGCCAGGATTATCGTAAAATTTTGCATTTTGGTTTATTTAATACCATCTCCGCTCTCAGTGAGAAGGTAATTCAGGAAATTTTGGAGTTATGGAAAGAAAAGCAATTACTTCCCTGTCAGGGTTGATCTGTGGATGGCTGATATTCTTCGTGTTGGGCATGGGGACAAATGTTTGCCATGCCTGGTTATGGAATGAGCCTCAATTGGTTACGATAAATGATACGCTGTACAGCGTTGCTGATTATGAAAACTGGTGGCAGCACTGGCAGGAGAAGGATATGGCCTTGCCTGAGCGCCCTGATGAATTCATTAACTGGCAGCTTTTGGCTCAGGAAGGTGTCAGAATGGAGCTTGATGCTGACCCGATTTTGCAGCGGAAAGTGGCAACCTTTACTAAAGTTCGTTCCTTGATGATGATGAAGAATGAGGAAATTGATGAAAAGGTGACCATTGCAGACGACGAATTATGGGCGATGTATCAACAGAAATTTATCCCGCGCCTGGAGGTCAGAATTATTTTCTTCAGCTCTGCTGACCAGGCCCAGCTGCAACATGAAGCTGTTCTTGCTGGAACCCTGAGTTTGGATGCATTGGCTCAGCTGGCTGCCACCGATGGTGGGCCACAGTTAGTTGAGACCAAATGGGTCCGTCGTCCTCAACTACGCGAAGAGTGGTTGACTGCCTTGAAAGATAGTAAATCTGGTGATCTGCGTGGCCCCATTACCATGGATAAAGGGGCTCTTCTTTTGGAGGTTATAGCCCCTGAAGACCAGGGCAACCAGGAAGATTTTGAGACCTTGCGCAGTGCTATCCAAGATACAATCCGTGAACAACGCCAGGCAGAACTCACCAGTGAGTTAGTGGCAAAGCTCAGCAAAAAATTCGATTTGCAGGTTGATGAGGAGCTTTTAGCCGTAATTGGCGTATCCCCCCTTGACGCAGAACAGAGAGAAAAGAACCTTATTACCTCCACCAAGGGAGATATTAAGGCTGCTCAATTTCAAGCAATGTTGGAGAGGGAGAAAAGTTTCAGGAAAAAATATAAATTTCAAAAAGAAGAAATTGAAGAGCTTAAAACGAGGGTCCTTAATAGCATGATTGCCCAGACCGTGATATCATGGGAGGCTATTGATCGTAAGTATGATCAGCGACCTCCTCTGCAAGGAACGGTTAATTTTTATAAGCGCCATCGTGTGGTGCGTGAAGTGGAGCAGCGTTTGCTTAAATCTGCCAGCCAGCTTCAGCCAGGTGAGGCGCAAGATTATTATGTGGCAAACCAGGAGCGCTATACCCATCCTGAGACCGTGGCAATATCACTGATACAGGCTGACGAAGAATTGGTAAATATGATTTGGCAGGAGGTTAATCAGGGTCGTGATTATTTTGAGGTGGTGAAGCGCCATTTCCCTATGGGTGTCGGTATAAAGCAACTGCCAATTAATCATTTTCAACCTGAGGTTAAATCGGTGCTTGCCTCAATGCAACCTGGTAAGGTCAGCCCTCCTTTTAAGATAGGGGAAAATTATGCCGTGCTTAAATTTATTAATCGCCGGCCGCAAGCAGTTATCCCTTTTATCCAAGTAAAAAATGAGCTGAGACAACAATTGGCTGAGCAGAAATTGACTCAGGCTAGAAATGACTTGCTGAGCCGTTTAAAAGAACATTCAGTTATTGCTCTTGATGAGGGTAACTGGCAGAAATTACATAAAAAGTTGGCTGTTCAGAATGACTAATAAGATTATTGTATTTTTATGTGTACTCTCCTGCTGGCTACTCGTAGCCTGTGTGCCGAAGCAGAGTCAGCAGGTGGTTCGTAAAGGGTGCCTGGATTGCCATGCTGAAATGAGTGATCGTTACAAGCAGGGTTTTGTCCATAAACCAGTGGCGCAAAATGACTGCCAGCTCTGTCATTTACCCCATGGTATCGTGGGGGGCAGTTTTTTACGTAAGCAGGAGCCTGATCTCTGTCTCACCTGTCATGGCCAGGCCTTTCAGTCTGATGCTGGGGCAGTCATCCATGCCCCAGTTGTCGAGGGGCGCTGTCAAAGCTGTCACCAGGTTCATAATTCGGAGAATGAAAATTTATTACATAAGCCCGCAAATGATAGCTGCCTAAGCTGTCATGATGCAGAGATGTTTTCTTTGCAGGTAAAACATCCGCCATTAGTCACAGGATGCGTGACCTGTCATGACCCTCATTTTTCCAATGAAAAATGGTTATTGCGCAAGAAAAGCGATGATCTCTGCCTTTCCTGTCATAGTGGCGAGCAGGCACCTTCTTTGGCCAGCCATAATAATAAACTGATCCAAACTAACTGTGTCAGTTGCCATACCCCCCATAGTTCTGCTGATCCTGGTTTATTACGGGAAAATATGCATCTTCCTTTAACAAAGGGAGAGTGTCAGTCTTGCCACGGTGATACCGCGCAACCTGCAGCAATTCCAGAAAAAGATCTGCTCTGCCAGCAATGCCATGAGCCCCAAGAACGGGAAGGGCTTCATGAACCAGTGCAACAGGGTAAGTGCAGCAGTTGTCATAGCAGTCATGGCAGTGATAATGCACCGTTACTGACAGCTCAGCCAACTGAGCTTTGCCTGCAATGCCATGATCTGCCGGAAAAGAGTGGTATGGGGAGCAACCACCAACCTTTTGACCAGGGTGATTGCCTGAGTTGTCATCTTGGCCATGGTGGTAAGGGCGCTGATTCTTTAAAGGGGGGGAAAGAAACCCTCTGTCTTACCTGTCATCTTCCTGAAGATTATGGCGCTGGTGAGTTTAGCCATGCCCCAGCAGGACAGGGACAGTGCCTTACCTGCCATGCCCCCCATCAGGCAGAAAATAGACAATTATTACGGCAGCACGAAGAGGAATTATGTCTGCAATGCCATGAGGAGATGAGCAGTCAGCTCAGTGGTTTCAGTATTCACCTTCCCTTTGCCTCTGGCCAATGTAGTCGTTGTCACTCTCCCCACCAGGGAGAGCGAGCTAATCGTCTTCTTACGGATGTGAACCAGGGGCAACTCTGCTTAACGTGTCATGAACCTTTGCAGCAGGAACAGCAGCAGACCTTGGCTCACCAACCTTTTGTCCAAGGTGACTGTCTTGTCTGCCATGGGCCCCATGGATCTAAATACCCCTTTGTGCTTCGTGATAGACAGGCAACTCTCTGCCTTTCCTGCCATACTGAAACTGCTACAAAAATGGCTGAGAGTGTTGTCAGTCATGAACCTGTGGCGCAAGGAAATTGTGCAGCCTGCCATGGTGGCCATGGCACAGGACTGGCTAATCTTCTTCTCCAAGAGCAACCCCGGTTATGCCTCTCCTGTCACCAAGATATTGCCGAATCTTGGCAAGATGGGGTGCCCCATGCCCCTGCTGCTGAGAATTGTCAAACCTGTCACCAGGCCCACGGTTCCCAGGAGGAAAAATTATTGGTCATGCCGGTCTCCAGTCTCTGTCAGTCATGCCATGGGGTTGATGATACCTTTATCTTGGCCCACAAGGGTATAAAACCAGGGGCAGACTCTTGCTTAAGTTGTCATGATCCCCATGGTGGCCATGATACAAGTTTGCTGCATCCTGTGCAGCATTCACCCTTTACTGAAGGCTCCTGCACCGTTTGTCACGGGGGGGAGACGTCATGATTCGCTATATACTTAGTTGTACAAGTTGTCTGGTTTTGTTGCTGTGGGGTTCTTTAGCTTGGTCTGGCACGGATTGTATGTCCTGCCATGATGCAAAAATTATCGCTGGAACACATATTCATGCCCCAGTACAGCAAAAACAATGTGTGGCCTGCCATAACCCACATGTGGCAAAATTCCCTGGATTACTGTCCCAGCAGGGGGCTGATTTTTGTTATAGCTGCCATGGAGCAGAGGAGAAGACTTTTAGTCAAGGGTGGGTCCATGAACCGGTGGCCCAGGGAAAATGTCTTCATTGCCATGCAGCCCATGCCGCTGACCAACCAGCCCTGTTAAAGGAGAAAATTGCAACCAGCTGTCTGGGCTGTCATGAAGAATTGACCACCGAGTTTCAGGTGAGCCACCAACCATTTGCCCAAGGGAAATGCACCACCTGTCATGCTCCTCATCAGGCTGCTAATCAATACCTGCTTAAAAAATCAGCGGATACCTTATGTCTCTCCTGTCATGAAAACCCTGAGTCCTTAATTGGCCATAAGGGCTTTCCGGTAAAGGTCACGACTTGCCTCTCCTGCCATAATCCCCATGGCAGTGAACGACCTGGTTTGGTGCGCCAGAATCTCCATGAACCTTACAGCAAAGATTGTACTACCTGTCATAATGTAGAACAGACTGGCCAGGCTGAGTTATGTCTCTCCTGCCATGCCCCTGTAGGCGAGGAGATGCGGGCTGCCCATAGCCATTTGCTCCCTGGTGAAAAAAAATGTACCCGCTGTCACAGTCCCCATGCCTCTGATAATAAGGCCTTGCTGCGATCTCCAGGTAAGAAATTATGTCAATCATGCCATGCTGATACCTTTGAGCGGGCAGAACAATTCCAGCAGCATCATCCAGAGGTTGAAGAAGGGTGCAGTGCCTGTCATGGTATCCACGGCTCAGAGCGTACCGCCATGCTACTAACCGATGGCACTGCCCTGTGCTCACGCTGCCATGAGTCCCATAATACTTTTTCACATCCCATCGGTGCGGGTATTTTAGATCCTCGGATTAACCAGATGTTGACCTGTCTTACCTGTCATAATCCCATGGGAACGGATTATCGCTACCACCTTAAATTGAGCGGGGAAAAGGCCTTATGCATGCAATGCCACCGCAGTTACTAGCCAGGATCGCCGGCCCGTTTTGGTGTTTGGCCCTGTTCCTCTGTGTTCTCTTGTCTATTAGTCTGTCAGGCTCCGTTACTTCAGCATGGGCGGCCTCGCCATGGCAGCATGTGCTGACTCTGGAACCTGCGGTGAAAGAGGGCAGTCATCTTATGGCCCTGGTGGTTGATGAGCGGTCGGAACGTTATTATCTGGTTGACAGCAATCAGGGGCGGCTTCTTTCCTTTAGCCGTGAAGGTGAATTCCTGCAGGAGTATAGCGCTGGTAATGACCTGGAAAAACCCCATGATATGGTGCGCCTGGGAGCGGGACAACTGTTGATTGTAGAGCGGGGACGAAATTGTCTCACTCGAATTGATCTTGTCAAAAAGGATATAAAACGCTTTACCCTGAGCTTTCAAGGCCAGGAGATTTTCTGTGATCGGTTGGAGATTAATAATGACCAGGTTTATGTCCTGGACAGGGCGACAGGTTCTATCTTTATCCTTGACCAGCAGATGCAGGTTCTGCGACAATTTTCCCCACCCCCAGGTAGTCAGGGCCTCAACGATTTCAAGATATATGGCGATCAACTCTGGTCCCTGGCAACTGGTGATAAGTGGTTATATGGCTTCACTGCCCAGGGTATTCTCTTTAAAAGGATTGATCTTAAGGGTGTAGACCTGGACTTTCCTGTGTCGTTGGCAATAGATGAACAAGGGTATTTTTTCATCCTTGACCGCCATCAGGGGAAGGTCAGTGTCCTTGATGACAAAGGGCAGTGGCTTTACTCCTTTTTGGGAAAGGGCTATGATTTGCAATCCCTTTCCTACCCCCACGAAATCCGTTTTGATCCTTGGCAACGGCTCTGTATCATTGACCAGGGCAATACCAGGGTGCAGATTTTCTCGCAGAGAGGAAAATGAAACAAATTGCAGCCATAATTGTGTTGGTGCTTTTTGTCTGGCCCTGTCAGGGGCTGGCCAGGGTCAATGGTCCCTGTGTTAATTGTCATACCATGCATAATAGTCAGGCTGGTGTTTCCATGGCCTATACTGTTTCTTTAACGGATGGTTCCCATACCGCCACATCAACCCCTAATCAGGGTTTGCTCATCACAGATTGTGTTGGCTGCCATCAGGGCACTAATAGTAGTGGTTCAGTGCCGTATATCCTTGATGTCAATGGCCCCATTTATGGAGATAGTGGCACAGAGGGAGGCACAACCACCCTGGCTGGTGGCAATTTCTATTGGGTGAGCAGTGGTCAGGAGCGTAAGGGCCATAATGTGGCCGGACTCAGCGAGATTGATTCTGTGCTCGGTCTTACCCCCCCTGGTAGCCCCACTCCCCTCAGCAGCCAACTCACCTGTAGTGGCACAACTGGATGTCATGGTGATCAGGCCATTAGCAATCCCACCCTGGCTATCTATGGTGGCCACCATAAAAATGATCAAACCATCTGGAAAAATGGCACATCTGTTGCTACCAGTTATCGGTTCCTGGATGGTATTCAAGGGCTGGGAGATAGTGATTATGAATTTCAGCCCCTGGCTGGCCAGCACAATAAATATTATGGTCGCAATCGCCTTACGGAAACGGCAAATGCCGAAGGTACCATCAGCCAGCACTGTGCCACGTGTCACGGTGATTTTCATAATGGCAGTGGTAATATTGCTGTAGGTCTTTTATCCAGTGGGGTTTGGTTACGACATCCTACTGATTTTGATATGAGTGCTGCCACGTCAAGCTCAGAGTATAGCGCCTATAACATGGGAAGCGGCACTAATAATACGTATAGCGTCATTGCCCCATTGGCCACGGAAAGTCAGTCCACAACCATACAAAGTACAGTGTTCAGTGAGACAAATGATGCGGTGGTGATGTGTCTCTCCTGCCACCGTGCCCACGGTACACCCCATGATGCCTTACTACGTTGGGATTACAAGACCTGGCCCCAGGCCGGTGGTTATAATGGCTGCGCTATATGCCATACAGCCAAGGATTAGGTATGTGCTAGGTATGAGAAAATGAAAATTGCATCAATGTGCAGCAGAAAAAACAATGGTCTGCTTATATCTCTTCTCTTGCTGTTGAGTTTTGCTATGCTGACCGGCTGTGTTACTAGTCCCAGCCAGAGCCATTCGGTATTATTGCCCCCTACCCGAGCTGGGGCAAATCAGGCACGTCTTTCTATCTTCTTGCAGCTGCAAGAAGGGAAGAGCGGTGATGCCTGGATGGAGATTAGTTCAGTGGGCCTGCGAGGGAACGATGGTCTTGTGGTATTAGCCGGTGGCAGTGGGGATTTTGCGGCGCATGATGTTGCTGATGGCCAACGTTTTTTGGCCCGTGGGGTGGTGGCAGCAGGGCAATATCAGCACCTGCAGCTTTCCATAACAAAGGCCGTTCAACAGGGTGAGAAGGGCAATATCCCGTTATTGCTGGCTGCCCCGCAAATTCAGGTGGCTCTGCCTGGAAATTTCACCTTGCATGCAGGGGAAAGCCGGTCGATATTTCTCCGTTGGGATGCCGCCGATTCCATTGTTGAAGGGGCCCTGTTTCAGCCCCATTTTAATGTGGTCACTGAACCAGGTATACCCCTATTGGTCGATCTTGCCTATGTAAGCTGCCCTGAGATAGATACGCTCTATCTTATCCGTACTGATAAAAATATGGTCGCTGGTTCCTTGGCCATTCCTGGCCAGCCAACCTATATGGTCTATGCTGCGGATAGAAAAAAAATCTATGTTCTCAGTCAGGGGCTGGGTCTTATTCATGTTGTTGAGGCCTCAACTGGGCGGATTATTGATCGTTTCAAGATTCCGTTAGTTTCCTCCCCATCCTATTTTATAGCTAGTGATAGTCGAAATGGCTATGTTTTGGCTGAACAGGAAAATGAACTACTGCACATTGATCTGGTCAGTGGCACCTTGCAGAATAGGCGACGGTTGGGGTATCAACCACGCACTATCACTTGGGATGAGCAGAAAGGCCAGCTCATTGTTGCATCAGGTTTGTCTCAGGCTATCTATTTTTTAGACCCGCTCACCCTGCAGCGGCGTGATAGCAGTGCTGTGGCCAGTGGCCCAGAAGGGTTGCTTCGTGAGGATAATTACCTCTATGTTGCGGAAGGTATGGCAAATACTCTGGCTATTCTTGATATGCGCTCTATGCAGACGGTAAAACGTCTCAATGTTGGTTTTCAGCCACGACGCCTTGCCAGTAATAATCGCCATATATTTCTCACTAATAAGGGGAGTTCTTCTGTTTCCGTTATCTCCTCTCATCAGCAGCGTTTGGTGCGGGAGATCCCCTTGGCGTCGTCACCTTTTGAGCTTGCTTTATCCACCATCAGGCCCTGGGTTTATGTGACCCTGCCTGAACATGGAGCCTTGGGGGTGATTGATCAGACTGCCCATCGGGCCTTACGTCCCATTGAATTGGGGAGTGCCCCAGCAGCTGTTCTTTTTCTGGAGTAGGCATGATGAGAGTTTGTTTGGAGAATTTAATGATATGAAACTGCTGTCTTGTCGATATAGCATGAGGCTCATGGTGCTGGGGATTTTTTTTCTACTCCCCTTTATCCTACTCACAGACGTGCAGGCCTCAGGGAGTGATGCTGACCAGTGTGCTCGGTGTCACCATGAAGTGGTCAATAATGCCATTGGCAAACCCTTTGTGCACCAGCCAGTGCTTGTTTCTCAATGCGATAATTGTCATTGTCCCCAGGCTAAAACGCAAGCACCGACTACGACTTTAACCCAGGAAAAGATCGACTGGTTTGGCAAAGATTTTACCCCGCGTCATAATCATTGGTTTGAACTACCCCAGGGTATGGCAGGCCAGGAATTGTATCTGAGCAGTTATGAGACTGACGCGAAGGTGGAGACAAGAATAGAGCTCCCTTTGCTGGCCCAGGCAAAAGAAATAACAGCCCAGGCAACAGCCCCTGAAATTTCTGGCCTTGATGTCATTGAGGTGAAAAGAGGGGTCTTTCTCTCGGCTCGTATCCAGTGGCATACCTCAACCCCTAGTCAGACATCCTGTCTCTATGGTGAAGAAAATGCTTCTGCACCAAATCAGCTTGAAGAACAAAGCTGGGGGCAGGAGCATGAAGTGGTGTTGCATGGCTTGGTGGCCAATAGGATCTACCATTTTCGAGCAGTGGCTATTGATCTTGCTGATCGGAAGAGTATATCGCCGGAGATTACCTTTTCAACTGGCAAGTTTTTTGTAAAAGATGGGGGCAATGCTGTTTTGCCTGGAAACTCTGTCCCTTTGAACATTGCGGCAGATTTATGGCGTCATAATGATCGTTTGCTTGTTCACTTGCAGAGCAAGGGAGATGTTACCTTGAAAATTGGTCGATTAAAAAATGATTCTGCCATTACAACAGTCTCTGAACATCCACCCCTGGTAA
>JAOZSN010000054.1 GCA_029939635.1 Deltaproteobacteria bacterium | reverse complement strand
GATTAAGTGTTTTTTTGTAGTGAACTTAGATAATCAAGAAAATTAATGTCGTAGCCGAAAAGACAGCTCCTCCCCGGACTAACCATTGCCACATAAAGCTTACTTTATGCCTATTGGTGGATTTTAAAATTATCGAGGATGTAACATGGAAATTCTCCGTCGCTTGCTGACCTCCTCCATTGGTCGCAAGCTGATTATGGCCATTACCGGGTTTATGCTTGGTGGCTTTTTACTGGTGCATGTTGTGGGTAACTCCTCCATTTTTTTTGGTGGGGCATCCTTCAACTCCTATGCTGAACATCTCCATGCCCTAGGGCCAGTCATCCCAGTGTTTGAGGTGGGGTTGCTGGCCATCTTTTTAGGCCATATTCTCTTTGGCACCTTGCTCTTTTTTAGCAATCGTCAGGCCAGACCAGATAGCTATGCTGTGCAACGTAGTGCAGGGGGGCGTAGTATTGGCTCGCGTACCATGTTTTATAGTGGTTTGGTTATTCTAACCCTGGTTTCCTTTCATCTGGCCACGGTGCATTTTGTTGAGCATACAGAACCCATTAATGTCCTTATTCGCCACGAATTTTCAAAGTCCCTGGTGGTTGTCTTTTATTGCCTGGCTTTGCTGGCCCTTGGTGTCCATATCAGTCATGGTTTCTGGAGTTTGTGGCAAAGTGTGGGATTTAACCATGAGTTGTATAATGGTGTGCTGCGCGGCGGTGCCTGGTTTCTTACTGTGGTTATCGTCGGTATTTTTCTTATTATTCCACTTCTCGGCCTCTTCTGGTCAGGTTTTCTATTATGATACTCAATGCCAAAATACCCAGCGGCCCCTTGGCTGATAAATGGGATAGCCATTGTTTCCAGTCTAAACTGGTTAATCCAGCCAATAAGCGTAAATATAATGTTATTGTGGTTGGTTCAGGACTGGCCGGTGCTTCCGCTGCCGCCACTCTGGCTGAGTTGGGCTATAATGTCAGCTGTTTTACTATCCAGGATTCACCGCGCCGGGCTCATTCCATTGCTGCTCAAGGTGGCATTAATGCGGCCAAGAACTATCAGAATGATGGTGATTCCATTTTTCGTCTCTTTTACGACACCATTAAGGGCGGTGATTTTCGCTCCCGTGAGGCCAATGTCTATCGCCTGGCCCAAGTGAGTAATAATATCATTGATCAATGTGTGGCCCAAGGCGTGCCCTTTGCCAGAGAATATGGTGGCCAGTTAGCCAATCGTTCCTTTGGTGGTGCCCAGGTGTCGCGTACTTTTTATGCCCGTGGTCAAACTGGTCAGCAGTTACTTTTGGGTGCCTACTCTAGTCTGTCTCGGCAGATTAAACTGGGTAAGGTGACCATGTTCACCCGCCGCGAGATGCTCGATCTTGTCCTGGAAGATGGTCAGGCTCGGGGCATTATTGTTCGTAATCTGATTACTGGTGAGTTGGAACAATATGGTGGTCATGCCGTGGTGCTGGCCACTGGTGGCTATGGGAATGCCTTTTATCTCTCCACCAATGCCATGGCCTCTAATGTCACTGCTGCCTTTCGGGCCTATAAGCGAGGGGCTATGATGGCAAATCCCTGCTATGTGCAGATCCATCCCACCTGTATTCCGGTGCATGGTGATTACCAGTCCAAGCTTACCCTGATGAGTGAGAGTCTGCGTAACGATGGCCGGGTCTGGGTGCCGAAGAAGAAGGGAGATAACAGACCCCCTGCTGATATTCTGGAGAATGAGCGCGATTATTATCTGGAACAAAAATATCCCAGCTTTGGTAATCTGGTACCCCGTGATGTGGCCTCACGTAATGCCAAGGAGCAATGTGATCTTGGCAAGGGGGTAGGGGAGACCAACTTGGCAGTCTATCTGGATTTTGATGAGGCCATTGCCCGTGATGGGCAGGCCACCATTATGAAGAAGTATGGCAATCTTTTCCAGATGTATGAGAAAATCACTGACAAAAATCCATTGACTGAACCAATGATGATTTATCCTGCCGTCCATTATACCATGGGTGGTCTCTGGGTTGATTATGATCTGATGAGTACCATTCCAGGACTCTTTGTGCTTGGGGAGGCTAATTTTTCAGATCATGGCGCGAATCGTCTTGGTGCCAGTGCCCTTATGCAGGGTCTGGCTGATGGCTATTTTATCCTGCCCTATACCATTGGTAATTATTTAGCCAAGACCTCTCACGACCAGGTGCAGGTTGGGGGGGATGCCTTTACAGAAGCCCAGCAGCAGGCTGATAGCAAGTTGAACCAGCTTCTAGCCCTGAAAGGTAAGCGCACTGTGGATGATTTTCATAAGGAGCTTGGGGCATTATTGTGGGATGAGTGCGGCATGGCGCGGAACAAGGTTGGCTTACAAAGGGCCTTGACGAAGATTCCAGAGATTCGTGCAGAGTTTTGGTCTAATGGCCTTGTAACAGGTCAGGGGGCTGAGTTTAATCAGACCTTGGAACGGGCTGGACGGGTGGCGGATTTTCTTGAATTTGGCGAAATCATGGTTCATGATGCCCTGGCGCGTGAAGAGTCGTGTGGGTGCCATCTGCGTGAGGAGAGCCAGACTGCAGAAAATGAAGCCTTGCGCGATGATGATAAATTTTCCTATGTTGCGGCCTGGCAATACCAGGGGCAGGATACTGCTCCGAAATTGCACAAGGAAGAACTCTCCTTTGAAAATGTCACACCTAGCCAACGAAGTTATAAATAAGGTAAAAGTTGTCCAGCACCTCATCTTCGTCCGTTTGGGCCTTCTCACATAGCTCACTATTGTTCGAATGCCCAAACGAACGAATTTAAGGCACTGGACAACTTTTACTATGCACCTCTGGTGAAAAAAACTATGCAGAAATCAATCACTATTCATCTCATCATCAAGGTTTGGCGTCAGGAAAATGCTACGGCTAAGGGTGCCCTGGCCTCTTATAGCCTGCGTGATATATCTACTGATATGTCATTTTTGGAGATGCTGGATGTCTTAAATGAACAGCTGACCCATACAGGTGATGAGCCCGTGGCCTTTGATCATGATTGTCGTGAGGGCATATGTGGTATGTGTGGGGCTGTGGTCAATGGTCAGGCCCATGGGCCTGAGTCTGGCACTACCTTGTGTCAGCTCCATATGCGTCATTTCAAAAGTGGTGATACCCTTGTCATTGAACCCTTCCGGGCCCGTGCCTTTCCTTTGGTGCGTGACCTGGTTGTGGATCGTTCTGCCCTGGATGGTATTATTCAGGAGGGTGGCTATGTGTCGGTGAACAGTGGTGGTGCGCCTGATGCTAATGCCCTGCCCATTGCCCAAAAACACGCTGAGGCTGCCATGGATGCGGCGGCCTGTATTGGCTGTGGTGCCTGTGTGGCAGCGTGTCCTAATGCCTCGGCCATGCTTTTTGTTTCGGGTAAGGTTTCGCAACTTGCTCTGTTGCCACAGGGTGATCCTGAACGTAAAGAGCGTGCCCTCAATATGGTGCGCAAGGCTGATGCTTTGGGTTTTGGTAGTTGCACTAATGAGCGGGAATGTGAGGCTGTCTGCCCAAAGTCTATCTCTATCAGTAATATTGCCCGTCTCAACCGTGAGTTTCTCCGGGCTATGGTCTCATAGCCCTTTCTGTTTCTGATCCCACGATGGTGCTCCTCACAATCTCTATCATGCGCCTCTCAATTTTTTTCTATTTATACTATTTTTCCGCATAAGAGTTTGACTTTCTGTTGCTTTTTTATGGATACTGACAAAGTAATAGGTGAAATCTGTCAGGGCACCACCATGCCTTTTTCTGGTAAGGAAATGGTCTTTTCTTTCGATAAATATGAGATGTTCGGGGAATGCTAATGAAACTGTATCAAAAATTACTCTGTTGTAGTTTTCTAAGCCTGGCTGTTGCCTCTTCCTCCTCCGCTTCGGAAGTAAAGGGTAGTATCACCAAGGACATTAAGGTGGGTACGAGTACAAATGTTGCGGTGGGATCTGGTAGTACAGCAACCCTGGATAATACCACCATTAAAGAAGATAGTACGGTGGGGACAGTCTCTACCACTATCAAGGGTAAAACTGCCACCAATGTTGCGGTTGGGCTCAAATCCAAGGCCAATCTTGGTTCTACCTCGGTATCTGGCAGCAAGGTCTCTGGAAAGATAAGTAATGATCTCCAGGGGGATACTCTGACCAATGTGGCAGTGGGAGCCTCTTCTGATGCCACTATGGTCTCCACTAATATTGGCAAAAGTAAGGTTTCTGCACCTATCTCAAATAAGGTCAAAGGTAAGTCCGTGACCAATGTTGCCGTTGGCGTAAAGGCTGGGGCCAAAATAGGTTCCACTGATGTGCAGAATAGTACAGTGGCCAGCAAGGTTACTAATACGGTTGAAGGTGAGGCGCTAACCAATGTGGCCGTGGGAGTAAACAGTATTGCCACCATGGGGTCTACCTCTATTAGCAAGAGTAAGGTTCGTGCTCCCCTCAGCAACAGCACCAAGGCCAAAACACTCACCAATGTCTCGGTTGGTATCAACAGTAAGGCTAGTACAGGCTCTTCCACTATCAGCAACAGTATTGCTATTGGTAAGATAAGCAGTAGCCAGGAGGCTGATACCATCACCAACGTGGCGGTGGGGGTCAATAGTAATGCCACAACCGCCTCTACCAATATCAATAAGAGTAAAGTTCTTGGTACCATGACGAATACCGTCAAGGGTAAGACAGTGACCAGTGTTGCGGTGGGCAATAAGAGCAATGCTAATCTCGGTTCTACAGATATTGATAGCACCATTATGGTTGGTAATATTGCCAATAAGCAGGAAGGTGAAACACTCACCAATGTTGCCGTTGGTCATAATGCCAATGCTAATATGACCGCTACCTCAATGAAAAAATCAACGGCCATTGGTTCCTTTAATAATAGTACTAAGGGCAAAACGGCCACTAATGTGGCGGTGGGTATTGATGCTGGGGCCAATATGACCGCGACCAGCATGGAAGGCAGTACTGTCGTTGGGGCAACGGTGAATACCCTTGAAGGTGATACCCTGACCAATGTGGCGGTGGGGCGTAAGGTGGATGCCGATATGGCGTCTACCACTATAAAGGATAGTACTGTTATTGGGGCAGTGGTGAATAAAAATAAGGGCAAGACCCTCACCAATGTTGCTTTGGGCAATGAAACAGGAGCCAGGATGACCTCCATTACTCTGAAGAAGAGTACGCTTCTGGGTGCCTCGGTCAATACCATGGAAGGCAAGACCTTAACCAATGTGGCGGTAGGTAATAAGAGTGATGCCAATATGGCCTCCACCACCATGGAGAAGAGCACGGTTCTTGGTGCTTCAGTCAATACCCTCAAGGGGGAAACCATTACTAATGTGGCAGTGGGTAACAAGACCAAGGCCAATCAGGCCTCAAATGTGATTAATGGTTCTGTTCTTATTGGTGCCAACGTCAATACAGTAAAGGGTAAAACCCTTACCAATGTAGCTGTAGGTAATGAGACCCAGGCTAATATGGCATCTACCCAGATGAAGGACAGTAAGGTGTTGGGGGCATCAGTAAATACCCTGGTTGGTGATACCCAAACTAATGTGGCGGTGGGCAATAAGACAAAGGCTAATCTGGCTTCCACCTCCATGGAAGATTCTGCAATGCTTGGGGCTGCAGTAAATACGGTAAAGGGCAAGACTATTACCAATGTTGCTGTAGGTAATAAAACAGAAGCTAATTTGGCCACCACTCAGATGAAGAAGAGTGCTCTGCTAGGTGCGGCAGTAAACACCTCAGTTGGCGATACGCAGACTAATGTTGCCGTGGGAAATAAAACCCGGGCTAATATGGCCTCAACCAGCATGGAAGGCAGTCAGGCCCTGGGAGCCATGGTTAACACCTCTGCTGGCAAGGTGGTGACTAGTGTTGGTGTGGGAAATAAGGTTGATGCCAACATGGCATCAACAAATATGAAGGAGAGTAAGTTCCTTGGGGCGGCGGTGAATACCAGTGCTGGAAAGGTTATGACCAATGTCGGGGTAGGCAATAAGGTCAATGCCAATATGGCATCGACAAATATGGAGGGTAGCCAGATCATTGGCGCATTGGTAAATACTTCTGCTGGCCAGGTGGTAACCAATGTTGGTGTTGGTAATAAGGTGAATGTCAACATGGCGTCGACAAACATGAAAGGAAGTAAGGGTATTGCTGCCATGGTCAATACCAGTGCTGGTAAGGTTGTAACCAATGTTGGTCTCGGCAATAAGGTTGATGCCAATATGGCTTCCACTACCATGAAAGATAGCCAGACTGTCGGTGTTTTGGTGAACACGGCTGCCGGACAGGTGGTGACCAATATTGGCCTAGGAAATAAAGTGAACGCCAATATGGCCTCTACTAAGGCAGAGGGGAGTAAAACTGCTGGAATTTTGGTTAATACAGCTGCTGGCCAGGTGGTGACCAATGTTGGTTTGGGTAACAAGGTGGATGCCAACATGGCTTCAACCAGTCTCAAAGACAGTCAAACTGCGGGTATACTTGTGAATACGGCCGCAGGACAGGTGGTGACCAATATTGGCCTAGGAAATAAAGTGAACGCCAATATGGCCTCTACTAAGGCAGAGGGGAGTAAAACTGCTGGAATTTTGGTTAATACAGCTGCTGGCCAGGTGGTGACCAATGTTGGTTTAGGAAACAAAATTGATGCTAATATGGCCTCCACCAGCATGAAGGATAGTCAGACTGTTGGTATTTTAGTAAACACGGCTGGCGGTCAGGTGGTTACCAATGTGGCCTTGGGTAATGAAACTAAGGCCAATATGGCTTCCACCAAAATGGAGGGTAGTAAAACCATTGGGCTTATGTTGAATACAGCTGGTGGTCAGGTGGTTACCAATGTTGGTTTAGGTAATAAGGTTGAGGCCAATATGTCCTCCGCCCAACTGAAGGATAGCCAGCATATCGGAGCCACCATCAATACTGCTGGAGGCCAGGTAGTGACCAATGTGGCCTTGGGAAATAAAACCAAGGCAAATATGTCCTCGTCATCTATGCAGGGCAGTAAACTCACCGGGGCCACCATTAATACCTCAGGAGGTCAAGTGGTGACCAATGTGGCCTTGGGTAATGAAGTTGAGGCCAATATGGCCAGCAGTTCCATGAAAAAGAGTGAACTCACCGGGGCCAATACCAATACCGCCGGTGGTTGGATCATGACTAATGTTGGTTTAGGCAATAAGACCAAGGCTAATATGGCCTCCACCAAGATGGAAGGCAGTAAGGTCACGGGTGCCTCCCTGAATACAGCTGCTGGTGCAGTTGTGGTTAATGTTGGCTTGGGCAATAAGGTGGATGCCTCCATGGCCTCTACCAATATGAAGAATAGTAAGCTCACTGGTGCCACGATTAATACTGCTGCCGGTGCTGCGGTGGCAAATGTTGGTTTGGGAAATGAGGTTGAGGCCAATATGGCCAGCACAAAAATGTCTGGCAGTGATGTGAAAGGCGCGGTGATTAACACTGCCGCTGGGGCGTCTGTACTTAACTATGGTATCGGCAATAAGGTAGAGGCGAATATGGCCTCCACCAAGATGAAAGGCAGTAATGTGCATGGTGCAGTTGTTAACACTGCAGCTGGTGCTCAGGTTACTAATCTTGTGCTTGGTAATAGGGCCAAGGGCAATGTGGCCTCGGCGAATATGAAGAACAGTAATGTCAAGGGTGCTGTGGTGAATACAGCGGCAGGTGCTACCACAAATATTGCCCTTGGTAACCGGGTTACGGCCAATCAGGCTTCGACATCTATGAAGGGGAGTAGTGTGCAGGGCGCAGTGGTGAACACTGCTGTCGGTGGCGTCGCCAATATTGCCCTTGGTAATCGAGCCACTGCCAACCAGGCCAGTGTGAATATGAAAAATAGTAATTTAAGCGGTGCTGCGGTTAATACCGTTGCGGGTGCTAATGCCAATATTGCCATTGGTAATCGTGCCACAGCCAATCAGGGTGCGGTAAATATGAAGGGCAGTAACCTTAAGGGTGCTGCTGTGAACACCGTGGCTGGTGGTGCCGCCAATATCGCCATTGGCAATCGGGCAACTGCCAATCAGGCGGCGGTGAATATGAAGAGTAGTAATTTATCTGGAGCGGCGGTGAACACGGTGGCAGGAGGTGCTGCCAATATTGCCATTGGCAATCGCACTAAAGCCAATCAGGCTGCCATAAATATGCAGAGTAGTACGATAAAGGGCAGTACGGTCAATACGGTGGCCGGTGCTGCAGCTAATATTGCCATTGGTAACAGGTCAACGGCCAACCAGGCGGCGGTAAATATGAAGAACAGTATAATGCGTGGCAACACCACCAATACCGTTGCTGGTGCAGCTGCCAATATCGCTATCGGAAACCGTTCTACAGCTAATCAGGCCGCGGTGAATATCAAAAATAGTACGGTACAGGGTAATATTAATAATCGGGTTGCCGGTGCAGCTGCCAATATTGCCATTGGCAATCGAGCCGTTGCGAATCAAGCCTCGGTGAATATCAGCAATAGCAGGGTGCGCGGTAATATCAGCAATAAGGTGACTGGTGCCGCCGCTAATATCGCCATTGGCAAAGGGGCCGAGGCCAATATGGCCTCAACAAACATCTCAGGCAGTCGGGTCAATGGCAATATTAGCACCAAGGTGTCGGGTGCTGCTGCTAATGTGGCATTAGGGCGTAATGCTGAGGCCAATATGGGCTCGGTAAAAATTAATAATGCCAATGTGCGTGGTACTATTTCCACCAGGGTGAAGGGGCATGCTGCGGTGAATGTGGCTATTGGCAGAAATTCAGAGGCAAACTCTGGCGCGGTTATCATTGAAAATGGCAGCAGTGCACGTAATGTCCATGTCGTCTCTGGTCGAGGAATTACCGTCAATGATACTGACAGCCCATTAAGCTTTGGCCAGAACGTTAATATTGCCACCAAGGGCAAGAAGTCTAATAAAAATTCGGTGGTGATGAAGTAGGATTGTTGTTTACTTTCTCTTGCCTGTACCGCCAAGAAAATAGCCCACCAACACCCCGACACTGAAGACGATAAAAAGGATAAGGGCACGGGACATGGTCGTCTGCCAAAGCATGAAACGGATGGTTACCTCATGGCTGTTCTGCAGGGTAAAAATGAGCAGAACGAGCATGATGGCTAGAGAAATGATAAGCTTGAATTTGCTGGGTCGTCCTGATGATGCCATTATTGGTTCTCGTTGTGTTTAGGAGTTATAATTCTTAATCCTCATCCATCATGGTGGTGCCACCACGGCGTGGATCACCGCCACCGCTGATGCCGGGGAGGACACCGTGTACCCCACCAAAATAGACACCCTTGCTGATCCAGACATTACTAGGCCATTTTTCAGTTATTTGTGCCACGGTTTTTTCAGTAAAACCAGGTTCTAACTGTAAAATCTTACCATCCCAGTGCAGGCGGGGTAGCTCCACGGCCTGCTGGATATCCATTTTGAAATCAATAACATGGCTGATGACCTGGGCAATGGCGGTGCGGATACGTTTTGAACCACCACTGCCAATAACCAGGGCTGGCTGGTCGTCTTGCAGCAGGATAGTAGGGCACATCATGGAAGCAACCCTGATGCCTGGCGGGCTGCTGTGAAAGCCTTCCGGGTGCAGATCATCCTCTCCCATCATATTATTGAGCATTATACCGGTACCCGGCACAATATATCCAGACCCTTCGCCATTGGAGGTAGTCATGGCAGCCAGATTGCCGTCGCTATCGCTGATGGATATATGGGTGGTACCACGGCTGCATTGCGGTTGTCTGCGCTTATCTTCCACATCTATCATTACTTGAGCATGGGCCATGAGATGCGGTGGCGAGCCAAAATCAAAAGTATGCAAGGCATATTTTTCCAGCCGGTTGAGGGCCTGGCAGAGCAGGGAGCCGCCAAAGGAGGGCGCTGGATTGGTGAGCAGCTCTAGGCCTCGGTACTTACCGCGCAGCGGCTGACGTTCGATAACCGTATATTTGTGTAAATCTTTTTTGCTGAGTAAGCCCTTTCCTGTTGCCATGTCACGGGCAATTATTGTCGCCAGTTCTCCTTGATACAAGGTAGCATTGGGCTCTTTGCTGAGCTTTGTAAGGAAGTTGGCATAGTCAGTATTGATGAGGAGTTCATCGGTGGTGAGCATAGTGCCATGGGGGGCATAAATTCGGCGGCCAGCTTCATGCATGGTGAGGATTGGTTGCAGTAATTCAAAGAAATGGGCCTGTTGGCTGGTGATCTGCACACCATGGCGGGCTGCTTCAATGGCTGGGGCAACAATATTAGCCAGAGGTAGACGGCCTAGCCGCTCATGAACATGGAGATAGCCAGCCAAACAGCCAGGTACAGCCACTGAGCCCATGCCCACATGGAAATCTTGAGTAGAGCCGGAAAAGCCAACTGTTACTGGATAAAAATGCGGATTTAGTTGAGTTTTCTTCAGGCCAAGGCCAGGGGTATCGCTGAAAAAATCAAAAAGAATTTCTTCTCCTGCAGCGCTATGGGCTAGCAAAAAACCGCCTCCTCCCAGACTGCTGAGGGCAGGTTCTGCTATGGCAGACATAAAACCTGCAGCAGCGGCTGCATCATAGGCATTGCCACCTTGGTTTAAAATAGTAAAAGCAGCCTGGCATACCAGTTTATGGCCAGCAGCGACAACGGCCTTCATGACCAGAACCCGTGGCGGAGAATGTCGATCATGGCTCTGAGATCTCCATGTTTATGCATGAGCTGGCGCTGCTGGTCAGCACTTGAGCCATGTTCGCAGATGCGCTTGATCTCTTGCATATAGGGCCAACTTCCTAAATCTTGGGCAGTATCTCTGAGGATTTCAAGGAGCTCAAGGGCCACTTTACGAAATGGCAGATGACTCGTTGGTGAAATCCAGCTGCCATTAAGGCCATAGCGGCTGGCATGCCAGCGGCTCTGTTTGAGGAGCTCAAGACCAATAGGTGTCTCTGGCTGAGTGCGCAACCAGGCCACTAGGGCCTGAATAAGGGCAGTGATAGCTAGGATGTCAGCAAAGCGGCTGGGTAAATCGCAGATGCGAATCTCCACTGTGCCGAAATCTGGATGGGGGCGTACATCCCACCATAGCTCCTTGATACCATTTAGAATGGATGCCTGGTTGAGGGTGGTGATTAGCTCTTTGAAATTATTCCAGCTACCAAGCTGGTCTGGCATACCGGTGCGGGGTAGGCAGCCGAAAAGATTGATTCGATAGGAGGCAAAGCCCGTATCCTCACCTTGCAGATAGGGTGAGGAACTTGACAGGGCAAGGAGAACTGGCAACCAAACCCTGATGCAATCACATACCTTGATGGCCTCTTGCTGGCTGCTCAAACCAACATGGACATGGAGGGCCTGGGTGATCATCCTGCGACCCGCCAGTTGCAGGTCATCAAGAAGTTCTTCATAGCGTGCCCCGGTGGAGATTCGCCGTTCAATAAAATTAGCAAAGGGGTGGAGGCTGGCACAAAAGCAGTGGGTACCTACCTGTGCCGCTAGTTTTTCAGCCTTACGGCAGATACTACTTAAAGTATCTGCCACCTCATGCATATCACTGCAAATGGGGGTACATACCTCCACCATTGAGCGAATAAATTCCGCCTTGATTTGCTCTTTGTCCTCAGCCTTAACCAGAGCCAACAAGGCAGGGGCCTGGGGACTTAAATCCATGCTGGCTGGATCTTGCAGTTGCAGTTCAAGCTCTACACCCAGGGTAAGGGACTGGGATTTTTGGAAGGTCATTTCCATTTAGTCCCCGTGGGACACCAGGGCAGCTTGGGCCAGAAAGGCGGCCCCAATGGGCAGGACTGCCTCATCAAAGTCAAATTGGGGACTATGGGCAGGTGCCGCCCCTTGACTTTTTGCGGCTCCAAAACGAACCATGCAGCCAGGTATTTTACCCAAATAGAAGGCAAAATCTTCACCTCCTAAACTTGGATGACTCTGCTCCTGTAAGCCTTTTTTGCCAACAACACGTGTGGCGGCTCTGCGTGCTAGTTCCGTGGCCTGTGGTTCATTTATTACCGGCGGGTAGCCAGAGCGCAGATCAATGAGAGTTTTAGCATTATACAGCTCTTCCATTGCTGCCACCATACGCTGTAGGCCAGTAATGATTTTTAGGCGAGTTTCATTATGGGTGGTGCGAATAGTGCCTTCCAGTACAGCTTGGTGAGCTATAACATTGGCAGCAGTGCCACCCTGGATGCGGCCCACGGTTACCACCGAGGGGTAGACAGGATTTGTTTCTCGAGATACCAGGGTCTGAATGCTCATCACCAAGAGACTTGCAACAACAATGATGTCAGTGGTCTCGTGTGGTTTGGCGGCATGACCACCCTGGCCAGTAATGGTGATGGTAAATTCATCGGTGTAAGCACAGATAAGGCCGGGCTGTACCGCAATTTCACCCGGCTTGAAATGGCGATCAATATGACCAGCAAATATTGATTTAATATTATCCAGCGCCCCAGCATTAATCATGGTTTCTGCTCCAGCACCACCTTCTTCTGCTGGTTGAAAGATAAGCACCACAGGTTTCGTCAAGGTATGAAGCTGTAACAGGGCAGCAGCACCAAGAAGCATGGCCACATGGCCATCATGCCCGCAGGCATGCATCATTCCATCTATCTCTGAAGAAAAACTAAGGCCAGTATTCTCCTGGATTGGTAAGGCATCCATGTCAGCACGTAAGGCAACGGCGTTGCCTTGTTGTGGCCCGAGGTGAGCAATAATACCGGTGTTATGGCGTTGGAAATTAATATCTAACTCAGTTAATTTCTTGGCAATAAGCTCTTGGGTCTTGATCTCGTGAAAGGCAATTTCAGGTTGGCGGTGGATGGCGCGGCGAATAGAAACCATCCATTTTTGTAACTTTTCATCTGGGGCGACTAATGAATCCATAGATGATTTTCTCTTGCCTGAAGATGTAAATGAAAAGGACTATTTCAGTATAGACAGAGAGCCTAAGGGAAGGCAATGTTTTCGGCTAGCTAATTATCATTTGGCTGGGTCTCAAAATTGTTTCTGATTACAACTAACTATCAATCTGTTTGCATGGCAGTTGAAAGCACGAGTTGTTTTATTCATAATTACAAGGGGATTATGGTTTACACAATAATTTGTTTTAGCTCAGCAGCTCTCGTCATACTGGCTGAAGTACGATGGTAATCATATATTTCTTTGTATCTGCCTGGGGCAAGATGCTATAATTACTCAGGAGGATCCTAACTATGACCTTACCCGAGGTGCTTACTCCCCATAGCCAGACCACGAATTTGCTCTTTATCATGGTGTTGGTCTGGTCCACTGGTGTACTTTTTCGTAAGATAAAGCAGCCTCCTGTCCTTGGTGAGTTGCTGGCCGGTATCATCTTTGGACCTAGTTTGTTGGGTATTATTCATCCTGATGTGACAGTGTATGTTCTGGCTGATCTGGGCGCTTTTTTTCTTATGTTTTACGCTGGTCTTGAGACCAACCCTTTTGATCTAAAATCCATGCGATTTCAGGCTTTTGTTGTGGGCTTTGCCGGTTTCATTGTCCCTTTTTCTATGGGTTATGTTGTTGGTGTTTTTTTTGGTATGGATCAAATTCAGGCCTTGTTTGTTGGCCTTGGCTTATCGGTCACTGCCATTGCAGTAAATGCTCGGGTGCTTAACGATTTTCGCCTGCAGGCTTATCGCGTTATGCCGTTGATCATCGGTGCCTCTATTGTTGATGATGTCTGCTCCTTTGCCCTGTTCAGTGTTATTGTTGGTATGGCTGCTGGTAATGATGGCCCTTCTCTTTGGTCTCTGTTCATTGACTTGCAGAAGGTTTTTATTTTTTTTGCCCTCACCACCTATATTGGTATTTTTCTCTACCCACGCTTAACACCCTATTTTTCTGGACGTGAGGCTAAGGGCTTCACCTTTGCCCTGATTATGGCCCTGATGTTTGGTATCATGGCCGAGGCTGCGGGGTTGCATATTATTATTGGTGCCTATATGGCAGGTCTCTTTGTGCGTGAGGAGATCGTGCACCCTGAATTATTTCAGAAGCTTAATGACCGTTTTGTTGCAATTACCTATGGCTTTCTTGGGCCGATCTTTTTTGTCAGTCTATCTTTTCATATGACCTTCACTATTTTTTCAAGCCATACAGCCTTGATTTGTGTGCTTTTTGTGGTGGCGGTGGCAGGTAAGATCATTGGTGCTGGTGGTGCTGCCCATTTCTGTGCCATGACCCATAAGGAAACAACTGTAGTGGCTATGGCCATGAATGGACGCGGGGCAGTGGAGTTGGTCATTGCTGCTGTTGGTATTCGACTCGGTATCATAGATGACACCCTTTTTTCGATTTTGGTGGTTATTGCTTTTGTCACAACGCTCATTCCTCCCCTGGCCCTGGGCTATATTTTGCGGAGTGGTAAAGAAGGGTTGCGTCGTATTGCCAAGGCATAATGCGTTGACTTTGAACGGGAAATTGTAGATTCTATCTATAGTGTACCGTTATTTTTTTCATATTTCAAAAGAAGGACTCTTAGCATGGAATATCATATCCTTTTTGTTGATGATAATAAGGTTATTCTTAAATCACTGCAGAATCTCTTTGCTGATGAAGCGTATATCCTTCATTTTGCTAAAGATGGCCCTGGTGCCCTTGACTTACTTGCAGATGGTTTACAGCCAGCAGTTATTGTTACTGACCAGGAAATGCCCGGTATGAGTGGTGCTGAATTTCTTCATGAGGCCAAGAAAATTCGGCCTGAGGCCATGCGCATGATGCTTACTGGCTACTCAGATTTTAAGGCTGCCATGGATGCGGTGAATCATAGCGGTATTTTTCGACTGATACTGAAACCATGGGATAATGACGACTTGAAGCAGGCTGTGGATGATGCGGTGCATTACTATAAAGTACGTCTTGATAATAATGCTCTGCAAGATGAATTGCAGGAGAAGAATGAGACGCTGACCAATTTTAATGAACATCTTGAAAGATTAGTGGCCGAGCGTACCCGAGATCTTGAAGAGGTCTATATTCGTGTCAGTAACCTCACCGTAGAGTTACAGCAAAAGGTCAGTGAGCTGGAAGGGCATGATCGTATCAACAAACAACTTCTTACTATTGCCCGCCTTGAAGATACCTTGCAGACAATTTTGGAGGTGGTTTGTGAGGTGGTGGATGGTGAACTGTCAATGGTCTATGGCCCGCAAGGGGAGGATAATGCCTTGGGGCTCTTGGCAGTGGTGGGCTATGGAGATTTTGGTGACGGGCTGCAGTCCAAGGATGTGGTTGGTGACTATGACATTGATCTTAACTTTACCTATGGTGTTTATACCACACATAAAGCTGTTATTGTTAACAGTGGCCATGCAACACATGACCTCTACTCCTGTGCATTTATTCCTGTGCTAAAAGATGGGAAATGTCTGGCTGTACTTGAGGTACGTAAAAGTGGGGAAGCAGACAATCTCAGCGAAGATAATTTAAAAACCATTGAGCAGTATCTTCCCCATGTGGCTATTGCCATTGCTGATTCCATGGTGGAAAAAGATCTCCCTGCCTGGGAGGCTGAGTTAGACGATGTGTTGCAATCATATAATTCCTAATTAGCAAGAGAGGTACGACGGGAGAGAGATGGAAAACGAAACTGATCAAAATGAAATCACCGCAGGTCTGTGCAGCTATGAAGCTGAATGGGGATCTGTGACCGTGGAGATCAGTGAAGATTTTATGACGGTGCAGCTTAATGTTCTTGAACGCAATTCTGCCTTTGGGGGAGATTTTTCCATTGCTGATCTAATTTCTCATCTACAAAATTCAGGCATTGTCTTTGGTGTGTTGACCGATGACCTGTTGGCGCAGAGTGAAGCTCTTCTTGCTGTTTCCGGCTGGACAGGTAAGCTTATTATTGCTCAAGGTCGCCCAGCAGGACAGCCTGGTGAGGCAACCTTTTCTCTCTTTGCTGATGATATGGATATTCGTCTGGCTACTGATAGCTGCCAGGTGGGCGAGCAGACCTTACATTTTCAAGTTCTCCATAATTATGTTTCAAAACCAATGGACTCACCAGAGGAGACAGACCTGCTTGCCAAGGCGGTGAAATCAGGTGAAACCATTGCTACTCGGCAGGAACCGTTACGCGGCAGAGCTGGTCGAGATGTACTTGGTCGTACTGTGGATGCGCCACCTTTTTCCTGGCTGTTGGCCGAGGAAAACGTCATTATTAGCAATAATCGGCAAATTTTTGAAGCCACCATCTTTGGCTATCTTGTTGTTATTGAGCGCCACCTTTCCATCCTTTCCCCGCTTCAGTTGTCAGTTGATGGTATGACCGCCAGCTGGCTCAACGTCTCTCAGCTCCTTCCTTACCGAATACCAGATACTGTTGATATCACTTCTCAGTTAGAAAAGGCAGGGGTTAAAAGTGGTGTTGTAGATGCAGAGGCCATTGCATCTGTCTGTAGTACCATGGATCCTGCTACCACTTGCTCTTATGTTGTGGCCCGTGGTCAAGAGGCCGAGAATGGTCAAGATAGTTATTTGGAGTTTAGTGTATCACGGGAAAAGAGGGCAGGAGAAAAACGGGAGGATGGTTCTATTGATTTGCGTGAACTTAATTTAGTGCAGACTGTGGATGAGAGTGGCCTTATTGCTATACTTCATCCTGCCACCCCTGGTGTTCCTGGTTTTACCTTATTTGATGAGGAGTTGCCGGTTGAGCCAGGCCAAGAGCTTAAAATTGAAGCCAAGGAGAATGTGCGCCTGGAGGAAAAGGAGAATGGTGAGGTTCATTTCTTTTCTGAGGCTGCTGGTCTTATTAAATATCAAGATGGCAAGATTAGTGTTGAAGCTGTCTATAAGGTAAGCGGGGATGTAGATTTTCATACCGGTAACCTTGATGTAGATTGTATTCTGGAGGTGTCGGGAGGGGTCTGTGCTGATTTTAGTGTTACAGCCAGTAAAGATGTGATTATTGGTGCCTCCATTGAACATGGAGCCAAGATATTTGTCCAGGG
>JAOZSN010000185.1:3792-4703 GCA_029939635.1 Deltaproteobacteria bacterium | reverse complement strand
TATGACGCCCTGATCCGCCACCTCAACCTCACGGAGGTAAAATAATGTCACAACATCTCATTACTATTGCCGTGGGCCCCGTGCAGGAGTTCATTGCCTCAGCCAGAAAACTTCGTGATCTCTGGTATGGCTCATACCTGCTTTCTGAATTATCAAAAAGCGTGGCCAGATCACTTAAGTACCAGGGCTGTGAGCTGATTTTCCCTGCTGTTAATAATGATCAGGATCTTTTGCCTGGTTCTGAATTAAATGTAGCCAATAAAATCCTTGCCCTCAGTCCAACCGGGACTGAAGCTAAAGAATTGGTTGGTCATGCCAGGCAAACCTATAATGCTTTCTGGCAGGATTTATGTACAAAATCCCTTAAGAAAGCCCAGCAAATTTTAGGCCAGCAAAACATCAATGCCGAAATGTTCAACCAGCAAAGCCTTGATTTTGGTGAATTTTTCGCCGCCTGGGTCATATATGAACCAAATGATTACAAAGGCTGCCGCGATCTTTGTGAAAAACGGCTGGCAGGACGTAAAAACCTCCGGGAATTCAAGGCACCGACCTGGAACGGGCAAGGCAAACCAAAATCAAGCCTGGATGGTATTCGTGAATCCGTCATTGTTAAAGGCCGCCACTATAACTCCCATAGCATTAAACAGGGTGAAGCCCTTGATGCCCTGGGTATTGTCAAACGCTTTGGCCCATTTACCCAACCCAGCACCAGGCGACCGAAATTTGACAACATGGCGCAAGTGGCTGCCCAACCCTACCTAGATGGCCTGCGTCAGCTCGCCCATGAAAAGCCAGGAATTGCCGAAAAAATTGCCTCTCTACCAACGGCAGAGGAACTCTACTCTGCAGAACCAGGCACAGACACCTTCCCTGAATATGAAACATCCTGGGAAGGCTGGCCAAAAGGA
>JAOZSN010000185.1:0-3782 GCA_029939635.1 Deltaproteobacteria bacterium | reverse complement strand
TTTTCCAGTGAACTGCTTATCCCCGCTGTTTTTGAGGCCGAATTCAAGCAGCACAACACAGCCACCTGGCAAACGATGCATAATACCCTGAAATCATTATGGGCCCAAACCAGACAACCATCCCCCTATTGCTGTTTACTGGTTGGTGATGGTGACAAAATGGGCGAAACCTTAAACACCCTGACCTCCAAGGAGCAACACCAACAATTTTCAGCCGAGCTTGATAATTTTGCCAGAAATGTTCACCCACTGCTGGAAAAATATCAAGGCCAGGTAGTCTATTCCGGTGGTGATGACATCATGGCCTATGTGCCACTCCATAAGGCCCTGGAGTGCGCTGAGGCCATCAATACCGCCTTTGGCCAGGCAATGCAAAAGGCCATTGGCGGGACCACTATTAACCAGCCGCCAACCTTTTCCATGGGCCTGGTGATTGTTCACCAGCATAAACCCTTGCATCAGGTCCTTGACCTGGCCCGAAGCGCTGAAAACCATGCAAAAAACCAAGGTAATCGCAACAGCCTGACCATAATTCAATCAAAACGAAGCGGCGCTGACCTGACCATCTGCGGGAAATGGCAGCAGGTAAAACCAACAGATGCTGCTCCCCTGGTCAGCAGAATGACTGCCTTTGCCAAGGCCTTTTCTGCCGATAGGTTATCCTCTCGCCTGGGCTACCAACTTAGAGCTATTGGCAAGGAATGTGGCAATGAGCAGACCATTTCCTGGAGCAATGATGTCCCCCCCCAGGCCAACAATGTCATAACAGCAGAACTGGTGAGAACCCTCAGCCGCAAACAACAACAATCAGGAGAAAAAATATCGTCAGACGATATCACCACCCTCCTTGCCGGCCAGACTGATCTCAGACAACTTTCAGATGAACTGGTAATAGCCCACCAGATAAGTAATGTCAGTGATCTTGCATCAACAAAGATTCTTAAGAAGCAGGAGGGGAAATAATGAATTTGATTATCCATTCAACCGAATCACTGGTTTTTCGGGATGGTCGTCCTTTCGGAGACCAAGGCCATATTAATGGCGGTTCATTGCGCTGGCCCTGGCCCTCAACGGTTATTGGCATGCTCAGAAACCGTATAGGCCTCTCCAGAGACAATAACTATTTCACCACGAAAAATGGTGAACAGATTGCCGAGGGAAAAATCCAGGCCCTGGAAGAAATAACCGCGACCAGAATCCAACCCCTTTGGCAGGAGAATGGCGACAATAACAAATGGCAACACCTCTTCCCTGCCCCGGCCGATGCCTTAATCACCAAGAGTACAAACAGAGAAGAGCAAGACATAACCTTTCAGGTCCATGGTTTCAACTATGAAGACCCCTTTACAGAAGGAGGAGTTGATCTGCCCTGGCATAATTGGCGCATTCCCGTTGCCAAAACCCTTGAAAAACCTTGCCGGGACAGCCCGGAACTCTGGCATCAAGACACCTTTTTTACCTGGCTGCAAAAAGGCGAAATCAGCGAAAAAATCCCCCCGGAGAAATTAGGCATCTCTTTACCCCTGCCAGATATTCGCATCCATACCGCCATCAATGCAGATACCGGGACGGTAATGGAAAGCCAATTATTCTCTTCCCAGGGTATTCCCCTGACAACAGCGGCAACTTCCAGCCAAAAGGCAGGTCGTTTTGGTATTGGCGTGGAACTAGCTCACATCGCCTCAGGTGACAACCCAAAAGGCCCCTGCTATTTTGGTGCTGAACGAAAAACTGCTTTTATTGAAGATTTACCCAACCAATTCCCCCCATGTCCCAACTGGTTCACTGATGCCAGATATTTGCGCTTAATCTTGATCAGTAATGGCGATTTTGGTTCCTGGGCCCCTTCCTGGTTATTACCAGACCATAAGGCCAATGAGACCAACTGGTGCGTAGTACCAGGCACCGACATCTCCGTCAGGCTTTGCTCCGCCTTTATTCCACGCTGGCAAGCTGTCAGTGGCTGGGATTACGCCAAGAAAGGCCCTAAGGCCACCCGCAAACTGATTCCACCAGGAGCCGTCTATCTTGTTGAGCTTAAAGACCCGAGCCAATCTCAAAAATTAGCCCAAATCATGTGGGGCAGGTCAATGGCTGACAACCTGTCTGATCCCAACGGCTGTGGTGCTGTTTGCATCGGTAATGTTTCCCTTACATAAAAGGTGACCATAACAGTACCAGAGCATAAAAACTGCTTAACAAAATTACGTTATAAATAATACGGAGAGCATCATGAAAATGAAAACATTTACCCTTAAAACCCGTTCAGGACTGCATTGTGGTGTTGGCCAAGGCCTTTCGGACATTGACCTGCCAACGGCCAAAGAATCGGTCTCAGGCTATCCCCTGGTGCCAGGCTCATCCTTAAAAGGTGTCCTGCGCAACATTTTTGATGATGGCACAGATATTTTCAAGGCAGGTTTTGGCCAGGAAGGCACCAATACCCAAGACGACTTTGCCTCAGCCCTTTCCTTTTCAGATGCCAGATTATTATGCCTGCCAGTGCGCTCATATTTTGGCACCTTCGCCTATCTTGCCTCGTCCTACTCCATAAACATCCTCAGGGAGATGTTATTACAAAATGGCAAGCAAGACCTCCCAGGTCTACCCACATACCCAGCCCCCACAAAAACAGACTCTTACCGCGTTTCATTGCCAGAAACCTCCAAGCTCAAGGCCTTTGAACGCCTGGCCCAAAATGTTCTCCTTGAAGATCTCGACCTACTGGTCGACGCTGCCAGTACGAACCTGGCAGATCAATGGGCCACATTAATCAGCGAAATGTTATATGCAGATGACGAAGAATCACGAAATCTCTTCATTCAACATTTTGCCATTGTAGATGATAATGTCCTGGCCTTTCTCTGCGAGACTGGTCTGCCGGTTGCCGCCCATAACAAAATTGGCGAAAACGGGGTCGTTGTCCCCGGAGCCCTCTGGTATGAGGAATTTGTCCCCCCAGAAGCAATTTTTATCGGTTCAATATATGCTGAACAGGGCAAGGGCGAAATCAATAAACAATTCACGGCCGAAAACATGCTGGATTTTGTCTGTAACAAGCCCATTGACTGCCAGGTGGGCGGCAGTGCCACCACCGGTCGCGGCTTTGTTTCCATAAATTTTAATTAGGAGCAACCGCTAATGACTATTCAATCCAAAAGCCAGAAATTTGCCAATGCGGTTTTCCCCCATGTTCAACAGGCAGCACAAGGTGATAAGGCAAGCAAGTATAAGAGTTTAAGTAAAAAATCAGGCAGTCTGGTGCGCAACACCGGTCTCATGCAGACCCTGGCATTTTTTAAGGCAAAAGGTCAAAATCCAAGTGAAGAACACCATCGTGATTTTTACGACCACCTGCAAGCTGAACTATTGAAACTGAAAATTCTACCGCCGAACAAGCCTGATTTATTCGATTTTGTTCGTCACGCCAGCGTGCCAGAATATATGTACCTCACCAGGGAAATACTGCTGCTGCTGAACTGGCATAAACGCCTGGCAGACACCTTAATTATTCAGGGGAAAGGCAATGATTAATAGCATCAGACAGGATATCGCCAACTTTCGTTTAAACGGTAATCGAGAGAATCTCTCCCTGCTTTTTAATCGCCTCTGCCCAGGGATTGATGAACAAGGTGATCACTCAGAACAAGATAAAGCCCTGGCAGGTTTAATTAATGGTTATAGCGCCAAGGACTATCTGCCCCTTTATAAACATGCCTTGCAAAAATGGCGTAAGACCATAACAAATGATGCCAATATCATCTGTTTTGAGATGGGGGTCA
>JAOZSN010000184.1 GCA_029939635.1 Deltaproteobacteria bacterium | reverse complement strand
ATATTCCCATTGAAAAAGATGGGTGTGCAGCATATCTCCATGCTGCTGCTCAAAAAATGAATATTGATATTGGCAGCATTTCAATTGTCAAAATTTTGAGTAAATTTCTTGATTTACGAAATACAGAACAGCTTGTTTATAAAATGACCTTGGTGGTTAGAACTAATATGAGCAGCTGGGTAAATAGGAAAAATTTTGCTGAATATTCTGAATCCTTGAAAAAAGAGCAGAAAAAAGTGCATCTTAAAGACAGGCCGATAATCGTCGGCTTTGGGCCTGCCGGAATGTTTGCGGCCCTTGCTTTTATTGATGCTGGCATACAACCGCTTATCTTTGAAAGGGGCAAAAAAATCGAAGATCGTTCCCTGGATGTGCAAACTTTCATTAGCAATAGGGTGCTCGACCCTGAATCAAATATTCAATTTGGTGAAGGGGGGGCAGGTTCATACTCTGATGGCAAACTCTTCTCCCGGCGTAATAAGAATAGTAGCTATGTGAATCAGGTCTTGCGTACCTTTATTAAATTTGGTGCCCCTGAAGAAATCGGCTACATCAGTAAGCCCCATCTAGGTACTGATCTCCTCTGTGAAATAGTACGTAATATACGGTTGTATATTTTGGAAAGGGGCGGTGAGATTCAGTATGGCGCTAAGATGACCGACATTCTTATTAGCGATGGCATTGCCTCTGGCATCAGGATTAATAATGAACAGCAGTACCTCTCCAGCCATATCTACATTGCTCTCGGTCATTCAGCGCGCGATACCTTTGAAATGCTCCATGAAAAGGGTGTTACCCTGGAGCAGAGGCCAATCTCGGTTGGGGTGAGAATCGAACATCCTGTTGAAACCATCAATCTCATGCGCTATGGCCAAAAATATAGCAACTTTCCTGGCCTCGGTGCTGCCACCTATTCCCTCAACTATACCAACCGCAAGATTCGTCGTGGGGTCTATACCTTCTGCATGTGCCCTGGCGGTGAGGTGGTTAATGCCTCCTCGGCACCAGGTATGCTTGTTTTAAACGGTATGAGCTATTCAGACAGGGCCTCACCATACTCTAATGCCGCTTTGGTTGTCAGTTGCCATGTCAGCGACTATCCCTCAATGCACCCATTGGCTGGCATTGAGTATCAAAAGGATATTGAGCGTAAGGCCTTTGTGGCTGGTGGAGGCAACTGGCAGGTTCCTGCCCAAAATTTATTGCATTTCCTGGGAGATAAAACAGCCACTGACATCCATGCAACATCATATAAGATGGGTGCCGTTGCCGCTGATATGAAGGTTGTTTTTCCGCAATTTATGTTGGACCAACTGACAGATGCATTTAGGAAATGGCAGCACGAGGTGCCATTATTTGTTTCAAGCCAGGCTCTTTTATTAGGGGCTGAAACTAGAACCTCATCTCCGGTTCGTATTAGTCGGAATGAAAATTTTGAGTCAATAAATACAAAGAATCTATATCCTCTCGGTGAAGGGGCTGGTTATACAGGTGGCATAACCAGCTCAGCTGCTGATGCCATACAAGCTATAGAGAGACATCTGTCTTGATAAATGCTCTATTCTACTTAAAGCTGGTTTTTAGATAGAGAGCCTCCACCTTCTTTCTGGCCCATTCTGTCCGACGCAGAAATTTGAGGCTTGATTTTACACTGGGGTTTGAGCGGAAGCAGTTTATGGAAATCATTTTTCCTAATCTTGGCCAACCATAATGGACAACTAGGCGGGCGAGAATAGTCTCCAGGGTGATGCCGTGTAAGGGGTTGTTATCCTGTTGTCCAGCCATGCTCGTCATCCTCCTGCCTGCTTTACCTTGAAACCATGAGTAGCTAATTCTTTTTCCAGCACATCTCGGTGGTCTCCTTGGATTTCAATAACTCCCTTTTTTACGCTCCCACCACAACCACATTTCTGCTTTAGGGATTTGGCTAGTTTTTTTATTGCCTTACTGTCCAGATCAAGACCTGTTATCAGGGTAACACCTTTGCCTTTTCTGCCCTTTGTCTGGCGCTGCAAGCGAACAATACCATCACATTTTGGGGACTGATTTTTCTGGCAGCTACAGTTTGAGGAGGGTTTATTACATCTAGGACACATATTGCCGAACTCCGTGGAGTAGACAAGAACATTTGACTTGGATTTTTTCATGACAATTCTTCGCGCAACTGTATCACCTTCTCATCAACGAGATACTCATCAAAGGGCATCATTCGGTCAATAACACCGTGGGGAAGGATCTCGACGATGCGATTGGCGATGGAGGAGACGAATTGATGATCATGTGAGGTGAAAAGGAGCACCTCAGGGTAACTTATGAGGGCATTATTGAGGGCTGTGATGGATTCCAGGTCAAGGTGGTTTGTGGGTTCATCTAGAATGAGGGCATTGGCATCAGAAAGCATCATGCGTGAGAGCATACAGCGCACTCGCTCGCCCCCGGAGAGGACAGATGTCTTTTTTAGAGCCTCATCACCAGAAAAGAGCATTTTCCCTAAGAAGCCTCGGGCAAAGCTTTCTCCCTCTGTGGCTGGGGTGAAGCGGCTCAACCAGTCTACTAAAGTAGCGTCATCCTGAAAGAAGGCGCTGTTTTCTTTTGGGAAATAGGAACATGACATGGTAACCCCCCAATGAATGCTGCCGCTATCAGCCTTCATTTCTTCAGCCAGAATTGTAAAAAGGGTGGATTTCGCCAGGGAGTTGCTGCTGCCGACAAAGGCGATTTTATCATCCTTATTTACTGTTAAGCTAAAATTATTTAAAACGGCCGTGCCATCTAGCTCTTTATTCAGCCCATCAATTTCCAGAATATTATTTCCACAAGATCGGCCTGGCTTAAAATGAATGAAGGGGTATTTTCGTGAGGAAACAGGCATATCTTCAATGGTCAGTTTCTCTAGTAGCTTCTTTCTTGAGGTGGCCTGCTTGGCCTTTGAGGCGTTGGAGGAAAAACGGCTGATAAAATCTTTCAGTTCCTTGGCCTTGGCAGAGACTTTTTTGTTCTCGTTTTGTTTCTGTTGCAGAGCGAGCTGACTGGCCTGGTACCAAAAATCATAATTTCCTACATAAACCGTAACGCGACCAAAATCAATATCAGCCATATGGGTGCAGACCTGGTTCAAGAAATAGCGATCATGGGAGACGATGATCACCGTGTTGGTGAACCGTTCCAAAAAATGTTCCAACCAGGTAATGGAATCAATATCAAGATTATTGGTGGGCTCATCAAGGAGCAGGATATCTGGATTCCCAAACAGGGCTTGAGCCAGGAGCACCCGCACCTTCTCGCCACCCTCAAGCTCCTTCATGTTCTTGGTATACAACTCTTTGGCTATGCCAAGGCCTGCCAGCAGAGAGCCTGCCTCTGATTCTGCCTCATAGCCATTCATCTCATCAAATTCAGCTTCTAATTCTCCACTGCGGATACCGTCTTCTTCTGTAAAATCTGCCTTGGCGTAGATGATTTCCCGTTCAGCCATGATTTCATAGAGTCGGGCATGCCCCATGATCACGGTATTAAGAACCGTTTCCTCATCAAAGGCGAAATGGTCCTGACTCAACATGGCTAGGCGTTGTCTTGAGCCGATATGAACCTCGCCTTTATCTTGCTCAATTTCTCCAGCCAGGATCTTTAAAAAGGTGGATTTTCCTGCACCATTAGCACCGATCAGGCCATAGCAATTGCCTGGGGTGAATTTAATATTTACGTCTTTGAAAATAACTCTTTTGCCGTAGGAAAGGGCAACATTGGCAGCGTTTATCATGATGTTTTTGTGTCTATATGTATATGGCCAGCTTCGGTACAGCCAGTGTGTTAAAATGAAAAGCCACAGGAATTCCTGTGGCTGCAATGCTCACAGTCTATAGCATTATTATTGGCCAGCGTAACGATATATATATGGTATAGTGCCATTTTATCAAAATAGAGTACCACATGATCACTACCATGAAGCCCAGAATTAAACTTGCCGCTGTGCCGACTCCTGATGGTGGTGAGATGCTGCTGTATCAGCATGATCGTGATTTCTCCATCATGGTGAATGGAGATGATTTAATGCATAGTCGTCGCCATGAGTCTGAGTTTGCCTTGGCACGATTGGGATGTGGTCATCTTGTTGATACTTCGTCTGCCACCATACTTATCGGTGGTTTAGGGATGGGATATACCTTGCGTCAGACCCTTGATTGGCTCAATGCCAAGGCCCATATCGTCGTTGGTGAGCTTATGGCAGTGGTGGTTGAGTGGAATCGGCAGTACTTTGGGGACTTGAACGTGTTGATCAGCGTGCAATAATGCCCCCCTAGAGCCAGAAAACAGCGTCCAAAATTGACCCCTTCGATTAACCTCTCCGTGCATTCAAACTCACGGAGGAAATGGAGGATGTTGATAGTGGAGACAATAGCTAAGATAAGGCGTCTGTACTTTGTGGAAAAGGTCAAAATAAAGGCCATTAACCGCAGGTTAAACTTGTCGCGTAATACGATCAGGAAGGTGATTCACAGTGGTGCAACCGAGCATAGATATGAGCGTGAGCACCAGCCCCTGCCGCAGTTGGGCGAATATGTAAAGCGGCTGGACGAGCTACTTGAGGAAGACTGGCAACGCCCAAAGAAGCGGCGCTTTACAGCAAAACGCCTCCTTGAAGTGCTCACCAGTGAAGGCTATAGCGGTTGTCATTTCTAGTCCTGAATCCAGCATGGACTGAACTTTTTCCAGCACATGCGGAATTAATACTGC
>JAOZSN010000053.1:7590-17150 GCA_029939635.1 Deltaproteobacteria bacterium | reverse complement strand
CACCGATCTCATCGAGGTGCAGACTAAGCTTAACTTCATAAATATCTATAAAATATCAGCATATGTCTTAAAGTTGAATGATATTGAGTTTGGTAGCCATTTTTCATTATAATGCCACACATGCCTCCTAAAACGAGAAACAAGCTCACCTAAACCTCCAAGTGCCGAAAACCCATAAACTTTGGGTTTGATCCACTTCCAAAACAATTCAACTGGGTTGTATTCTGGTGAATAGGGAGGCAAGTAAAATCACCTACCACGCCCATAGGACGTGGTAGGTGATTCGCTTTGTATAGGCTTACTCAAGTGGCAAAGATAAGGTCTTGAGCTTCTATTTTCGTGATGGGATTCACAACTATGCTGCTGCTGGTTTTATTCTGTTCGATTATTACCTCGCCAGCCTGGTCAGGAGGGGATGTTTTTTTACCGTAGCATACCACTAAGGATGCGGCCAGGGATTTATCTGTCTCTGACTGGCAATAACGGAGCAGAGCTACTGGGCCGGGGCGCTCCTCCATGTACATGACAATATCGTCTTTCAGGGCCATGGCTTCCAGTTTGTCATTTTCTGCTTCATCTCGGCCCAGGCAGAGCCAGCTCCCTTCAGGTAGGCGAAATTGTCTGCCCAGGAAGAGAAAGCGAATATTGGCCGGGGTTCGAAATTTTGCATCTTCTTGGTAGAGGGCGCTAATACGTTTGCTACGCTGTGGTTCGGTGAGCACACAGCCACCAGCTGGGTCTGGGTAGTCGGTGATACCCATTTTTGCAGCCAGCTCCATCTGTGGGGTGCGGTTGCGGCCGCTGAAGCGAGGAAGCTTGTCGCGATCAACAATACCGTTTAATTCCACTAGGGTTGGTTTTTGAGATTGGGCGCATAAGGGGCGCAGGAGGATATCATCAGTATAGGAGTCCCGTTCTATGACACGTAGGGTATCCTTGCGCTGGGACATGGGGCGCTGGCCCACCACCTCACCGGTGATAAGGAAGCTGGCCCCAAGGTCAGCCATCATTTCTTTGGCCTTACTGATAATGAGGATCTTGCAATCCACGCAGGGATTGAAATTCTTACCATAGCCATGGGCTGGGGCGGCCAGCATCTCTAAGAAATCATTGCTGATATCGCAGAGACGAACATTGATATCAAATTTCTCTTTTATTTCAGCCTGGTAGGCGGCTTCGTTAGCCAGCAGATGATAATCAAAAAAGGGAGAGATAAATTTAACGGCTTGGACATCAATACCCTGGGCCTGGATAACCCGACAGGCAAGGATGGAGTCAAGTCCGCCGGAAAAAAGGGCAAGACAGCGGTTCATTTACTTCTCTCCATTGGTCGTTTTCTGATGTTGAACTAGTTGGCGCAAGTAGCTAAGCCACTGCTCAAAACCATCACCTGTGGTGGCTGAGAGTTCCATGACTTCTAATTTAGGATTGATCTCCAAGGCCTCGCGTCGAGCTTCTGCCACAGGAAAGTCAAAATATGGCAGGAGATCCGTCTTGCTGATGATAAAGGCATGGGAGCCTAAGAAGGCGCGTGGATATTTGGCTGGCTTATCTGGCCCTTCAGGTACAGATACCAGCACCACCCGAATGTCTTCACCTAGGTCAAAGGTGGCTGGACAGACCAGGTTGCCGACATTTTCGATGAAGAGCAGATCAAGGCTGTTGATATCATATTCATGCTGTAGACGGTGCAGACCTTTATGGATTTGAGCAGCGTCAAGATGGCAGGCGCCACCTGTGGTGATCTGCACCACAGGCACTCCTTTGGTACGGATACGGTCTGCATCGCGCTCTGTCTCTATATCACCTTCAATGACCCCAATTTTAATGGCAGGATCAAGCTGTTCAATGGTGTGTTCCAACAGGGTTGTTTTACCTGAACCAGGGCTGGAAATAAGGTTTATCACTACGGTTCCCATGGCCCTGAAATGGCTACGGTTCAAGTCGGCCATCTCGGTATTGGCCTTGAGCAGACTCTGGTGTACCTCAATAATTTTACTGTCAGTACTGTTTTCTATGGGCAGGTCACAGCCACAGGCATCACACATAGGTTATCCTCATTTTCTTAACTATCTTTATTCCATCTCAATTCTGCTCAGGATGAGCTGGTCACCGCCATCAGGGTAGAGATGGGGGGCCTGACATGCCGGACAGAGTGAAGGTCGTTCCTGGCAATTATCTACCACATGCTGGCAGTCCAGGCAGCTGTACGAGATGGCTGGTTTAGAGATGACTAGTTTTGCTTTAGTAGTTAAAGGGTTGTCTTTAGCCAAGGCCTCAAAGGCAAATTCAAAAGAGTCGATTACCACACCGGCTAAGGGGCCTATTTCCATGGTCACAGTGATGATTTTCGTGGCCTTATTTTCTGTGGCCAGATCCTGAAGCTGTTCCATGAGTGATTGCACTAAAGAAAGCTCATGCATGGCAAGCCTGTGTCTTTTTCGTAACCTGGCAGCCCCATTGTCCCAAGCGTTTAAGCACTAATTGCGCCACTGGTTCCACCTGCTTGGCCAGGGTGGGGGAGAGGCCAATATGGGTGTCCAATGATTCTGGCACAATGGTAATAAATTCAACCTGGTCAGGGGCAGCTTCACGCAGTTGACATAGATCCAGCACCTCCAGCAGACCAAGCTGGTGGGGTGACATACGTAACTGCATGATACCTGTCTTGATGTCTTCATTGGCAAAACAATGAATTGAACCAGGTTCCGCCTCCTTGGCTATGACATCAATGACCAGAACCGGGCTACATTCCTCCAGGAAGGGAGCCATGTAGATACCTGCCGTACCGGCATCAAACAGAGTCACTGTATCAGGGAAATCATAATGCTCTTCAAGATAACGGAGGAGATGAATACCAAATCCTTCATCAGTGAGCAAGAGGTTACCTACGCCAAGTATGCCTATTTTTTTATCCATTAACAGATCCTCGGAAGTGGTTGGCCGTGTAAAGGGGTGACAAGTCGTTCACCTCCCAGGCCTGTATGTAAGGTGACACGACCAGCAGGGCCGTCAATAATCTCGCCGATTATGGCAGCTTCATGGCCTTGGGGGTGATGTTGCATGGCATTTACTATATCGTTGGCCTGATTTGGGCTACAGATAACCAACATCTTGCCCTCGTTGGCCAGGTAGAGCGGGTCAAGGCCAAGGATCTCACAACCGGCCCGAACTGAGGCACTGATGGGCAGACTCTCCTCATCAAGAGTAATGGCGGCTTTGGCCTGCTCAGCAATCTCACATAAGGTTGAGGCCACCCCGCCCCTGGTGGGATCACGCAGGGTATGGATAGCGCCTGGAAATGTGGTGCAGAGATGGTCAACCAGCCCATGCAGAGCCATGGTGTCGCTCCGGAGTTCACCCTCAAGGCTTAGCCCGGCGCGGCGTGTCATAATAGTGATGCCATGGTCACCCATGCTGCCAGAGAGTAGGATTTTATCTCCCTTTCTGGCCTGGCTGACTGATATGGAGCGCTCATCAGGAACCAGACCAATGCCACTGGTATTAATAAAAATCTTATCTGCCTTGCCTCGGGGTACTACCTTGGTGTCGCCTGTGACAATGGGTACCCCTGCCTCGTTGCTGCATTTAGCGATTGATTGCAGTACACGTTCCAAATCGTTGATGGCTAGGCCTTCTTCCAAAATAAAGGCGAGGCTGAGATAGAGTGGGCGGGCACCACGCATGGCAAGATCATTAATGGTGCCATGTACAGCCAGCATGCCAATATCCCCGCCAGGAAAGAAGAGGGGGTCCACCACATAGCTGTCCGTACTCATGGCCAGACAATTGCCTGAGACCGTAAAGACTGCACTGTCTTCCAGGCTGGCGAGCAGCGGTGAGGTGAGATATTTCAAAAACAGCTCGCTGATGAGTTGCTGACTGGCCAGACCACCACTGCCATGGTCAAGCAGGATATATTGTTCACTCATCTATTTTTCTCCATAACGAAAGTAGGCAGCGCATGTACCTTCAGATGAGACCATGCAGGGGCCAATGGGGTTGGCTGGGGTGCAGGCCTTGGCAAAGAGGGGGCAGTCTGGTGGGGCAAATTTGCCGCAGAGGATTTCTCCGCATAGGCAGCCCTTTGGTTCGGCGATATCCTGCATCGTGATATCCAAGCGTTTGCTGGCATCAAACTGGCTATATGTCTCCCGGATGGCCAGGCCGCTGCCAGGCAGGATACCCATGCCACGCCAGGGGCTATCTTCAGGAATGAACACCTTGTCCACCAAGGCGCAGGCCCGTTGATTGCCCTGCCAGGTCACGGCACGGTTATAGCCGTTTTCTACCTCGTAGCGCTCTTCATGGATTTGCCTGAGCAGCATGATGAGCGCTCGGAGGATGTCTGCTGGTTCAAAACCTGCCACTACGCAGGGTAGCTGGTATTTGTCTGCCACTGTTTGATACGCCTGGGCACCAATGATAGTGCTGACATGTCCTGGACAAAGTAGACCATTCAGCTCTAAGTCTGGATCTGCTAATAATAACTCTAGGGGGGGAGGAATGACTTTATGGGTAGAATAGACGGCAAAATTGCTGGTTTCTCGGCGGTTGGCCTCAAGGATGGTAGCGGCTACCCCAGGGGTGGTTGTTTCAAAGCCCACTGATAGAAAAACAATGAGTTCGCCAGGATGTTTTTCAGCCAGCTCCAAGGCGTCCATGGGTGAGTAGACCATCTCTACCTGTGCCCCATGGGCTGCGGCCTGGGATAATGATCCATTACTACCAGGGACACGCATTAAGTCACCAAAGATGGCTACTCGTACCTTGTCCTGCTGGGCAATATCTACAAAGGCATCAATATGACCGGCAGCAGTGACACATACCGGGCATCCTGGCCCAGAGATGAGTTGTAATCCCTCTGGTAAAATTGAGCGCAGGCCATGGTGGAAGATGGCCATTGTATGGGTGCCGCAGATCTCCATAATGCGAATGGGACGGGCCGGGAAACGCTGGAGCTCGGCGACCAGTGGTTTGGTGAGGGCGCTATCCCTGAATTCAGAGAGATATTTCATGCTGTCTCACCGTCTCCATGGGTCACTGCTGCCATCTCTTGCAGGAGGCGAAGATTGGTTTTCGCCTCCTGGGGATCAAGGGTGTGGATGGCAAAACCAGCATGGATGATGACATAATCTCCTAAGTTGGGCCAGCGATCAACAATATCCAGGCGCACCTCTTTTTTGATGCCATCACTTTCCACCAAGGCGGTGGGTTGGCTCAGGAAATCATCCTCACTGCCGTTAATCTCAATGACCTGCATTGGAACTGCCAGACACATATTGTAACCCTCCTATAACGGCTTGGCCTAGTGAAAGGCCACCGTCGTTTACTGGAAATTTTTCAGCGCTATAGACTTTCATACCGTGCGCTTCAAGACGACTGCGTAGCCCTTTAAGCAGGATGCGGTTTTGTAGACATCCACCTGCTAAAACCACGGCCTCGCCGTTACTTTGTTGTGTGATAATCTCCAGCAGGCCATCCATGAGCCAGTGATGGAAGGCAAGTGCCAGGGCAGAGATGTCCTCGTTATTGCCCAGGCGCTGGAGGAGTTCTTTGGCCATACTCGTGCTCTCCAGCAGATATAATCCAGCATCTTGCTTTATATTGACCTGCAAGGGAGATGTGAGTTGCATTGCTTTGTGGGCCAAGGATTCCAGCTCCATAGCTGCCTGGCCCTCAAAGGTGGAAAAAAGCCGGGTGCCCAATAGTCCTGCCACACTGTCAAAAAGACGGCCACAGCTGGAGGTTAAAGGGCTATTAAAGCCATTGGTCAGCATGGAGGCAAGTATCTGGCGTTGTTTGGCTGGAATGATGCAGAGGTGATCTGGTAGCGTATTTTCTTGTAATGCCAGTATGCCATTTTGTTGAAAAAGAGCAGCCAGAGCCATTCGCCATGGTTGTTCTGCGGCAGCATCGCCCCCTGGTAGGGGGAGCGGCTCAAGACAAGCCAGGCGTTGATAGGTATCGGCCTCAACTCTAAGTATTTCCCCTCCCCAGATGGTGTCATCAGCACCAAGGCCAGCCCCGTCCAGGACAATGGCTAAAACAGGTTCTGTGATCCCATGTTCTGCCATTATTGCCACTGCATGGGCATGATGATGTTGAACCCTGGCAAGAGGCAGGTGCAGAGCTTTGGCAAACAGGCTTGACTGGTAATTCGGATGCAGGTCACAGACCACAAGCTGGGGGGCAATCTCCAGCACCTTTTGGAAATGATATATAGTTTCTGTAAAAAAATCCAGCATTTGTGGGCTGGAGAGATCACCAATATGCTGGCTTGTCCAACTTGTCTGCTCTTTGGCAAGGGTAATTGTGTTTTTAAGCTGTGGCCCGCAGGCCAGCAGAGGGGGCAGCGACCAGGGTATGGTAAGGGCGCTGGGTACAAAGCCTCGGGCTCGGCGGATGAGATGGATTTTTTTATCCTCAATCATGGCCACGGAGTCATCTACCCGGGTGAGGATTTCTCTATTATGGAGAAGAAAGCCGTCCGTTAGAGGCTCAAGGCGATCCAAGGCATCTTCATTACTGATGCCGATGGGGTCCCCACTGCTATTGCCACTGGTCATTACCAATAACTCAGGGCAATTTTGCTGCTGAAAGAGGAGGTGGTGAAGGGGGGTAGTGGGCAGCATGAGGCCAAGGGCTGGAATAGCAGGGGCCAGGTTGGCAGGCAGTTTGGTCGCAGTTCTGGCCAGGAGCAGGATGGGGTGCTCAGGGCGCTGTAGCCACCCTTTTTCCTCTGCTGAGATATGGCAATAGCGTTGGGCAGAATCAATATCAGCCGCCATAACGGCAAATGGTTTGTCGGCTCTATTTTTTCTTATGCGCAGAGTGGCAATGCTCTGTTCTAGTGTGGCATCACAGACTAACTGCATGCCGCCCATTCCGCGCAGAACGATGATCTTGCCTATGCTCAAGAAATGAACAGCCTGCTCCAAGGCTGCTGTGCCCTGTAATTGCTGTTCTGCTGTCTGCCAGCTGAGTTGTGGGCCGCAATCAGGACAGGCAATGGGTTGGGCGTGGAAGCGGCGGTTACTGGGGTCATTATATTCACGCTGACATGCTGCACACATGGGAAAGTCTGCCATGGAGGTGCGGGGGCGATCATAGGGTACGGAGTTGATGATAGTTAACCGAGGTCCACAGTTTATACAGTTTATGAATGGGTAGAGATAGCGCCGGTTATCAGGGTCGAGCATCTCTTGCTGGCAATCAGCACACAGAGCTACATCCGGCGGAATATGGATAGCCTCGCCTGAGCTGGCCGATGAAGTGATAATCTGGAAGGCAGCTGGAAGGGGAACTGAAGATGGCTCCTGGTGTATGGCTGAGATGTGGGCCAGGATGGGAGGTTGGGCTCGGATATCAGCCAGGAAACGTTCGATGTTGGCTTGTTCCGCAGCAGCAAGAATGGAAACCAGACCACCATGATTTTCCACTGAACCACGGATGGCGTGACGTTGGGCTAATTCATAGACAAAGGGGCGGAATCCCACCCCTTGTACTGTACCCTCTATGGTTATTTGTAGTTGTTGGAACAATGCTATTTATGCTACGAATCCCACGAATTTCCACAAATTATTTTTTTGTGTTTACTGGTGTGATTCATAGCTGAAAAAAAATTATATTTTTTTAAATTTTTCGCCAGTGAAGATGGAAGAGATAAGGCCGTCCTTACCCTTGATATCATTCCAGATTACCAGATAAATGTGTATCACGGCAAAGAAAATAAAATACCACATGAGGAGATGGTGGATATTGCGGGCCTGTTGCTGAGGGCCAAAAAAGGTAAGTCCCCACCACTGCCAGTTGGCAGATTCCGGGTAGAGCAGGTAAAAACCACTTATTAACTGGCCCAAGGCAAAAAAGAAGGTGAGCAGGTATGAGGTGCCAGCCAAAACATTATGGCCCAGATGCTGCTCATCACTCTTGCGAAGGTAGAGATAGGTCATGATCTGAGCAGGGATACTTTTGATGTTGCGCGCCGTCACCGGGGCAAAGTCGCTCGCTCTCTCAAATTTATTGCCAAAGAAAAGGAGAAACAGCCGCATAATCACGGCAGCAGTAAAGATAAACCCAGCCAGAAAATGAATATAACGCATGGTGGCCATGGGAAAGCCATTATGGTTTTCAATGAGACTGTTTGTCCACGGAGTATTAATATACAAACCTGTCACCACCAACACAACGATGGAACCGGCAAAGGACCAGTGGTAGAGACGTAACAGGATGCTCCAGATTTTAATTCTTTCATAGCTCATGGCAGATTCCTTTTTGTTAGTTATCAGTGGTCAGTGTCAGTTGCCAGAACAAGGAAGTTTCTATTATTACATCCCGTTCTTCACTGGCAACTGGCACTGGCAACTGGTAACTGCAGTTAAACCACCTTCACCTTATGAATTACCCGCCCCTCAGGATCAACCGTATGCACGGCGCAGGCAATACATGGGTCAAAAGAGTGGATGGTACGCAGAACCTCTAAAGGTCGTTCGGCATCAGCAATAGGGTTATCAATCAGGGATGCCTCATACGGCCCTGCCTGATCCTGTTTGTCTCGGGGGCCAGCATTCCAGGTGGAAGGCACTACGCACTGGTAATTTTTGATCTTACCATCATTAATGACAATCCAGTGGGAGAGGGCACCGCGCGGTGCCTCGTGCATGCTGAATCCACGCTGCTCGCCTTTAGGAAAGGTGGGCGGTACAAAAATCTCTAAATCGCCGGTGGCAATATTGTCCACCAGATGTTGCCAGTGTTTCAAGGCCAGATCTGCCAGCATGGAGGCTCGCACAGCCCGGGCCAGATGGCGGCCAGGGGTAGAGTGCAGCACCTCTGGACCAACCTTGACGCCTGCCACGGCAGAGACGCGAGCCAAGGCAGAATCGACATTTTTCACCGTCATTTCATGACCTGTGGCATAGCCAACCATGAGTTGGGCCAGGGGGCCGACCTGCATGGGTTTGCCTTGGAAACGTGGGGCCTTGAGCCAGGTATATTTCCCCTCACTGTCAAACTCGGAGTAGTCAGGAACTGTCTCCTCATCATAGGGGTGACGGCTCCAATCGCCTTTGTACCAGGAGCGGCTGATCTCTTCCTCAATATTATCGCGGAAATAGGGGTCGTTAAAGCTGGTGAATTGTTTCACGGTGGAAAGGTCACCACCCATGATGGTGCCGCCGGGCAGATCGAATTTGGTACTAGCAGAATCTAAGACCATATCAGGCACAGCCAGGTAATTAGTTACCCCCGCGCCATAACTTAACCAATCCTTATACAGGGCACCAATGGCAATAACATCAGGCAGGTAAACCTGCTGGATGAAACCTCGTACCTCTTCCACCAGCTGTTTGATCCAGTAGAGGCGTTCCATGTTCAGGGCTGTCTCGTTATCTGGATTAATAGAGGTGGTAACACCACCTACTGACATGTTTTGAACATGGGGGTTCTTGCCTGAAAATATGGCTAAGGCCTGGTTGGCCTTACGCTGATAATCCAAGGCCTCAAGATAATGGGAAACCGCCATGAGGTTAGCCTCGGGCGGTAGGGTCATGGCCTTT
>JAOZSN010000053.1:0-7580 GCA_029939635.1 Deltaproteobacteria bacterium | reverse complement strand
CCACTGTCAACCAAGGCTTTAAGTTTGTTTTGCACGGCCTTGAAGCGCTTGGCACTGTTGCCTGGCCATTCAGAAAGGCTCTCGGCCAGCACAGCAGTTTTACGTGGATCAGCCTTAAGGGCTGAAACCACATCCACCCAATCCAAGGCCGAAAGAACATAGAAGTGGACAATATGATCGTGCAAGGCATGGATGGACATAACCATATTGCGGATATACTGGGCATTCATGGGGATCTGGATGCCCAAGGCATTTTCAACGCAACGTACAGAGGCCAGGGCATGAACCGTGGTACACACGCCACAAATACGTTGGACAAAATGCCAGGCATCGCGAGGATCACGGCCCTGGAGAATAACCTCAATACCGCGCCACATCTGACCTGATGACCAGGCCTTGGTGACTTTGCCGCCATCAATTTCCGTATCAATACGTAAATGGCCTTCAATACGGGTGATGGGGTCGATGGTAATTCGTTGTGTCATGATTTTTCTCCTTGGTTATCGTCCTTCTTGCAATCCTTACACATCATAGACTTGCCAATGCCCACAGCTGCATGGGCACCAATGGCAGCGGCTGTCACTCCCAGCACCTTTTTACCTGTGGAATCGACTTCAGAAATAATGCCATCCCCCATTGGTATCTTAACCTGGGGCATTCTCTCGTAAAAGGGTGTCATGGTGTCCCAAAAGTTTGGTTCGGTGCAGCCAATACAACCATGGCCCACCCCAACAGGCCAGGAACCCACATCATTGAATCGTACCACCGGGCAGTTTGAGTAGGTGCCTGGTCCCTTGCAGCCGACCTTGTAAAGACAATAGCCCTGTTTATGGGCTTCATCACCAAATTGATCCACAAAGCGACCTTCATCAAAATGTGGTCTGCGTTCACACTGGTCATGGATCTTACGGCCATAGGCAAATTTGGGTCGGTTCAGGTGATCCAGGGCAGGCAATTTGTTAAAGGTGAGGTAATGGAGGACTGTGCCGAGAAAAGAGATGGGGTTAGGTGGGCAACCAGGAATATTAATAATCGGTGTGCCTGAAACTAAATCCTGCACTCCTACAGCGCCGGTGGGATTAGGGGCTGCCGCCTGTAGTCCGCCAAAGGATGCACAGGTGCCGATACTAATAATGGCAGCCGCCTTAGGGGCAACCTCGGCCAGGATATCCATGGCCGTGCGCCCGGCAATCTGGCAATATATGCCGTTATCCTTAGTGGGAATGGCTCCCTCAACCACACAGATGAATTTGCCGGCATATTTATCCAGGGTGGCGTGCAGGTTAGCCTCGGCCTGATGGCCAGCAGCAGCCATGATGGTCTCATGGTAATCCAGGGAAATTATATCAAGGATGAGCCGGCCAATGTCGGGGTGGGAGCCACGTAACAGGCTCTCTGTGCATCCTGTGCATTCCTGGAAATGAAGCCAAAGTACTGGTGGTCGGCCAGGGGCGGTGGCTGCTTCCACCATTTGGGGAACTATACTCTCCGAGAGCCCCATGGCAGCAGCCATAATGGAGCAGCCCTTAATAAAACTGCGGCGGTTAATTTCAGGTCCAAAATGATCGCTCTGTGTGTCGTCACTCATGCCTTTCTCCTTGTGGTGGACGTCCAAAGTTGCAGATAAGATAACTTTGTGGGCAATTATTGCAGCATGTAGGTAAATACTTTATTACTTATATAGGTAGTCCTACCTAAATTATAGGCTTATTGATCGAAAAAGTGAAATGATTTTTTCGGGCTTTTGTAAATTCCTTATTTGTGGACGTAGTGACCAAGCAATGATAATTATTCCGCAGCCAAGAAAAATAGAAAAATCTATCAATTAGGTATTATTTAATGATAGATTTATAGATAAAAGATGTCGTGTGGAAAATTTAATTTTTGAATATTGGCACCGTATCGTGCTTTTGGCACCTACCAATGCATAAAAAAAATCTCTCTGTTGTCTTGAAAACGTCCCTGCTCTTTCTCCTCTTTGTTAGCCTGAACGGCTATTTGTTTTTCTTGCCCTATCGTATGGTGCGCGATAGCACCATTGCCTCTTTTAATGATCAACAGTTGGTTTTTGCCAAACAGGCAGCCCATGGTATTGTCAGTTTTTTTGATCATTACCAAAAGGGATTGGGGCATTTAGTCAAGCATGAAAGTATTGTCCAATTTAATCAACAAGGCGCCAGATTTCTGGAGGATTTCCATCATGTGAACCAGGATAATTTGCTGGCTGTAACCAGGATAGATACGACTGGTCACATAATGTATACGGTGCCCTATAACGAGGATGCTATTGGCAGGGATGTTTCTCCTCAGCCTCATAATGCCCAGGTGATGAGGGAGCATCTCCCTTTGATTAGTGATGTTTTTGAAGCTGTGCAGGGCTATCAGGCTGTGGCCTTAGTTATGCCTATTTTTGATCATGAAAAGTATGCCGGTTGTCTTACCTTGCTCATCCCTTTTGCTCGAATTGCTGAACAGTATTTAGAAGATATTATCATCGGTACGGGTGGCTATGCCTGGATGATAAGCCGTGATGGCCTAGAACTTTCCTGTCCTGTCCCAGGGCATGTGGGGAAAACTGTGTTCGAGACTTCCTCTAAATTTCCCACCGTTATTGCCATGGCTGATAAAATGATGGCGGGAGAGCAGGGCCATACTGTTTATGTATATGATAAAATTAAAGATGAACAGACCGTATCAATCTCTAAACATGCCGTCTATTATCCGGTTCAGCTGCCAGGGAATCTCTGGTCAATTGTGGTGGCAACTCCGGAAAAACAGATACTGGCATCAGTGCAGAAGTTTGGTCGTCGTTGGCTTGTCATTTTTGTCATTTTTATTCTGGTTCTGTTTGGATATGTGAGCACGTTGCTTCGTGCTCACATAAGTGCCCGTGATGAGCGTCTTTTGCTACGCTCGGAACAAAAATTTCGTCAGAGTGAACGTTTCTTAAGCCGTTTTATCAAAGATGCTCATATTCCTATAGCCATGCTTAACGTAGATGGCACTGTAGAGTTTATTAATACCAAAGCACAGGAATTGTATGGCTATTCCTTAGAGGATTTACCCACCATGGATCGTTGGTTCGAAAGGGCCTATCCAGACAAAAATGAATGCCAGGACTTGCGAGTGATCTGGTATGATAAGGTACGTGAGGCTGTGGTGCATGGTGTGCCTATTTCGGCCCATGAACGTACTGTGACCTGCAAAGATGGCAGCCGCAAGGAAGTTGCTTTTGCCTTCACCATGGTGGAGGATCGCATTATCATGACCTTGGTGGATGTGACCAAGCGGAATGAGCTGCTACGAACCGAACTTGAATTACGCCAGCAGAAGAGCAAGAAGAGTAAAATGGAGGCCATTGGTCTCATGGCGGGTGGTGTGGCCCATGATCTCAATAATATCCTCTCTGGTATAGTCAGTTATCCAGAGTTGCTACTTTTACAGTTACCTGATGATAGTCCGTTGCGTCATACAGTGGAGGAAATTTTCCATTCTGGCCAGCGGGCTGCTGCTGTGGTGGCAGATTTGCTTACGGTGGCACGGGGTGCTGCCACCTCGCGGCAGGTGGCAGATTTAGGGGCATTAGTGACCCAGTTTCTTGACTCGCCTGAGTATAAGAAAATTATGGCAAGCCATGAGCATGTTACATTGCAATGTCAGCTTGTAACCCAGGAGTTGCTTATTTCCTGTTCAACGGTTCATGTCAAAAAATGCCTGATGAATTTGGTGCTGAATGGTGCTGAGGCCATGCATGATAAGGGTGTTATAACTCTTTCCAGCCGAACTCAGTCAGTGGATGTGACCCTGGCGGCAAAGCTCTATGTCATGCCTGGAGACTATGTTGTCTTACAGGTACATGATAATGGCCACGGCATAGCGCCCAAAGATCTTGAACGTATCTTTGAACCGTTTTTCACCAAAAAGGAGATGGGGCGCAGTGGGTCTGGCCTTGGCCTGGCCGTGGTATGGAATACCATGCTCGATCATAACGGTGCTGTGCAGGTAACGAGTGACGAGAATGGCACCTGTTTTACCCTCTTTTTTCCGGCAACTTCTGAAGAAATTATCTCAGAGATATCAAGTTCTGTCACTGATCTACAGGGCCATGGTGAATTTGTTCTGGTGGTGGATGATGAATTGCAGCAGCGTGATATAGCCAGCCAGATGTTACGTACCCTGGGCTATGAGGTTGAGTCTGTCTCGTCAGGCGAGGATGCTGTGGTATTTGTCAAAGAAAGGGCGGTAGATTTGCTCTTACTTGATATGCTCATGGGCAGTGGTATTAATGGGCGGCAAACTTTTGAGCAGATCAGGGTTGATCAGCCACAGCAGAAGGCCGTTATTGCCAGCGGTTTTGCCCAGAACAAAGATGTGAAAATGGTCTTGCAGCATGGAGCCAGCGGGTTTATCAAAAAACCATATACCTTGGAAGAGTTGGGAAGGGCGGTGCAGGAGGGGCTGAGAAATATTAACGACGAACCACAGAATATTGAATAACGAATGTCGAATAATGAAGGAAGGTACTTTTTTTAATTAAGATATCTTCCATCATTCAGTATTCGATATTCGTTTTATAATTGTCTCCTTGCCATCAACTCCTCAACATAGGCCAGGGTATGTTTCCCCACCGTATCACCATCGAGCATGGTGGCCAGGGCTGTGGGGCGATGTTTTTGGGATAGTTTGCGTATGCTACTGATGGTGCGTTCTTCATTGACTCCCTTTTCAACCAGATAATGGTCATCAGCCAGGGCAGCAATTTGGGGTAAATGGGTAATACATAAGACCTGTTGTTGGTCGGCCAACTCGCGGATTTTGCGGGCTACTGACTCTGCTGCTTTACCGCTGATGCCGCTGTCCACCTCATCAAAAATTACTGTTTCAACCTGATCCTGTTTGGCCAATACTGTTTTGAGTCCCAACAGCAGGCGAGATAATTCGCCGCCTGAGGCTATTTGGGCCACTGGTTTTACCTCTTCTCCCACATTGGCAGAAAAGAGAAAGTTTACCTTGTCGGTACCATGTCGGCTTGGTTTGCCTGTGGTGAGGCTTATTTCAAAGCGGCCATTTTTCAGGCAGAGGGAGGAGAGTTCGTTACTGATGGCTTCAGCCAGACCAAGAGCCTCCAACATACGTGCCTTGCTTAAAGCCTTAGCTGTCTTGTGATATGATGTGTCTAGTTTCTCAATTTTAGAGGTCAGTCTTTCGCGCTCTTTATCCATGGATTTAAGTATAGAAAGCTCTTGGCGGGCCTGTTTTGCAAAATCGAGTATTTCCTCAATGGTATTGCCATATTTACGTTTGAGTTGATTGATAATGTCTAAACGCTGGCCAATCTCCTCAAGGCGACCTTGATCTGAGGGTAAGGCCTCCAGGTAATAGCGCAACTCTTGGACTTGATCATCAAGGATATAGCTTGGTTCAGCCACCTGATCCAGCAATGGTTGCGCCTCTTTGTCCAAGCTGGCCATCTGTTCCAGGTGTTTGCGGGCCAGGGCCAGAGTATGGGTTGCCTTGCCCAGTTCATCGTATGATTTGCGGCCCAGGCGAGCTAACTCCACAGAGCTTTTCAAGCGGTTCTTGTCAAGATCAAGCTGGTCATCCTCACCTGGTTGCAGGTTTGTTTCATTAATTTCTTTTAATTGGTAGGTGAGGAAATCATGGCGTTGCTGTTTACTGCGTTCATCCTCATTTAACTCTTCCAGCTCTTGGATGGTTGTCCGCCGTTCATCAAATATATTGGCTAGTTTAAAACGTTTTGCAAAGAGATTGCCCACTCCATCAATAAAATCGAGCTGAAAGGGCGGGGAGAGTAAGAGTTGATGGTCGTTTTGGCTGGCCACAGAGAGCAGATGCTCACTGATGTCACTGGTGACTCGTGCCGTGGCCAGACTACCATTGATATAAAAGCGGCTACGCCCCTTGCCGCTTACCACTCTTTTGAGGATCAGGGTGTCGTCACTGGAAAACCCTTGTTCCGTAAGTAAGGTGTGGACATGGGAAGAGCTGGTGATCTCGAAAAGTGCCTCGATCTCAGCCTGGTCTGTGCCACTGCGCACCCATTTGGCAGAGGCTTTACCGCCAGAGAGCAGGTGGATTGCCTGTAGGATGATTGACTTGCCGGCCCCTGTTTCGCCGGTGAGCACGGTAAGGCCCTTTTCAAAGTTAAGGGTCAGCTCATCAATAAGAGCCAGATTTTTTATGTGGAGTTCTACAAGCATACGGAAGTTTTGAGTTGATGTTTTATTTTATCAATGAAGGTGCAATTAGCTAGTGGAAACGTGAAACTTTTTTAACAATATACTGTCCATTAAGAACCGTAAACCGTAAAGCTGGGCAAAGGCTGTCTTTTTTCAATGCACGATCACATATTTTCAGGTACATTTTTTTTGATTCTAATCAAACCTTAAACTCACCTTCTTTCTCTATGTCTCTATTGACCCGTCCCTCTCAGCGTTTCATTTCTCTGATTGTTCTTCTCTCCATTGTTTGGCTTGATCTCAGTTGGGCAATTTCACCTGTTCATGGCTTTTCCGTGAAAGATGAGCGTGAGTATGGCCAAAAGATGCTAGCTGTGATTCGCAGTCAATTCAGCCTGCTGGAAGAGCCAGATATCAGCCAGTATATAAATAGCCTGGGTGCAGAGATTATCAATGTTGCTGGTGATCAATTTTTTTCATTTCATTTTTATGTGATTAAGAATCGGGAGTTTAATGCCTTTGCGGCTCCATCCGGACTTATCTTCATGCACTCTGGCCTGCTGGAGGCCATGAAGTCTGAAGGGGAGTTGGTCAGTGTGTTGGCCCATGAGGTCGGCCATGTGACCAGTCGTCATATTGCTGGTCGGCTGGAAAAATCCACCCAAATTAATGCTGCCACCCTGGCCTTGGTGCTGGCAGGTATTGCCTTGGGTGGTGGTGCATTGTCGCAAGCCCTTATTACTGGGGGTATGGCTACAGGTCAGGCCATGAGTATGGCCTTTAGCCGTGAAGATGAGGAGGAGGCCGACCGTACTGGCTATGAGTATATGCTCGCCATGCAACGTGATCCCCAGGATATGGTAGTCATGCTGCGTAAAATGTATCAGGTGCAGCAACTTAATATGGGCAAGGTGCCGCAGTATATGCTTACTCATCCTAACCCAGAGATTCGTATGGGGTATGTGCAGGATCTTCTCCACACCAGCCCGCCGACAGTGATTCGGCAAGTAGATCAGTTTGCCTTTCAGCGTATTAAATGTCGAGTCAGTTCTTACACCAAGGATCCTCTAAAACTGAAAAGCAGTTATCGTAAGAAGGTTCGCCAGGCCAAAAATGGTTTTGACAAGGCCATTGCTCGCTATGGACTCTGTCTGGCCTATGCCAATGAGGCTGAGTGGGACGCAGCAGAAAAAGAGTTGCGCCTGGTGATGGACTTTTTCCCTGATAAGTCTATTTTAAAGACGGATTTAGGCATTGTTTTTATGAAGCAGGGCCGTATAAAAGAAGCCCAAAAACAGCTCAAAATGGCCCGAAACCTTGACCCAGGCAGTTGGCATACCAGCTATTACCTGGCCCAGAGCCTTGAGGCTGGTGGTGATG
>JAOZSN010000052.1 GCA_029939635.1 Deltaproteobacteria bacterium | reverse complement strand
AATGCCCATTGAGACAAAGGGTTCATCCGCAATCTGGGTGGCATTCATGATGCCAATACCTATAAGACTAAAGGCTGTACCAATAAAGCTGCCCACCACTCCAAGTAGAAATCCTTCAACAATAAAAAGAGAGAGGATCTGGCCGGGCTGGGTGCCGATGGCGGCAATGGTGCCAATTTCATTAATGCGCTCATAGACTGCCATGATCATAACATTCATGATACTCACCAGAACAATGGCCACCAGCATGATTTTGATAAAAAAGGTCATCAAATCAATCATGCGGGCAATATTATAAAAGGGTGAGAGCTTCTGCCAGCTATGGATCTCAAAAAGTGGTTTACCCCGCTTATTTTTCAGAGATCCAAGATCTCCCTTGAGACTGCCTAGAGCAGCTGGCAAGGACTTCATGTCATGGAGGCGAATGGCGACCTCGCTTACCTCTTTTTTATCCATGCGCAATAGAGAGATAGCATCCTTAATGTGAATCATACCATCTCGGCCACCAGGGCCAGAGATACCCTCCAGGATACCACGTACCGTAAAGGGTTGACCATTGACCGAGCCATCCTTGTTTGTCGCTACTAAAACAATGGCATCTCCTACCTTTACCTTCATGCCCTTGGCAATGAGTTCAGGTACCAGGATTTCGCCCTGTTTGAGTAAACCTTTTTTGTCACCAGCAATAATACGATCAGCCAGCATGGGTACGGTGGCCAGTTCCTGCTGGGGATTAACGGCATTGAGACGGATATTGGTAGTGCTAGTGAAATTACTAAACATGGCACCTAGGCGGATACGCATGGAAAAGGCTTCAATTGCCTCATTGCCCTCCAATGTTTTGCTGACCTTGCTGATCTGTTTACCAGTAAGATTTCGATCTAACGGCAGGCTATCGATGGAGGCCAGATAGCCTTTCCGGTGGATCTGGATATGGCCCATCATGGAATCAGTAATTTGGCCAATCATCATGGATTTAAACGACCCAGATACCGAGGTAAAGAGCAACACAGATAATACGCCAAGGGAGATGAGCATGGAGGTGAGCAGGGTTCGTCTTTTATAGCGCAGCAGGTTACGGAATGCTAATTTGAAAATATTAGTCATGGCTTTCACCTCTTTCCTGGCTCAGTTGACCATCTTCTAGGGTGAAGATGGTCTCGGCGTTTTTTACCACCTTGGGATCATGGGTGGAGAAGATAAAGGTGGTGTTAAACTCATCACGCATTTTTTTCATCAGAGCAATAATATGATTGGCAGTGCTGTGATCAAGATTGGCGGTGGGTTCGTCGGCCAGCACCAGCTTGGCATTGGTTGTTAAGGCGCGGGCCACGGCTACACGCTGTTTTTGGCCACCAGATATTTGACGGGGGTATTTATTACCCTGATCACTCATACCAACAGCCTCAAGGAGTTCCTCCACCTTGGCACGGCGTTTGGCTATAGGCCAGTTTTGCACCATCTGCAAGGGATATTCAATATTTTCAAAGACAGTTAGTACCGGGATGAGGTTAAAGTCCTGAAAGACAAAACCAATATGCTCTCCACGAAAACGAGCGGCCTGTTGGCGATTAAGATGGGTGATATCCTGGCCTGCCACACTAAGGCTGCCAGAGGTCGGTGGATCCAGGCAACCAATCATATTTAGCAGGGTGGATTTGCCGCTGCCCGAAGGACCGACAAAGCAGACAAAGGAGGCTGGTTCAATGGTGAAATCAACCCCGGTAATGGCCTGGACAGAGATTTCTCCAGCCTGGTAGGTCTTTACAAGGTTAGCGGCAGCAACAACGGACATGGTGAATTCCTTCTAGCACGGAGCTTATGATGAGTTCTATTTGTCGGGAAGATGGCAGACAAAATTAGAGGCGAGCTGGCAATGATCCTTGAGGATATGTTGATTGTAGGCAGTAATCAAGTCATCTTTTTTCAGACAGCCAATGGTCTTATTTTGTTTCACGGAGGAGAGCACTGGCAAGAAAGAAAAATGATGATTGCTGAAGAGATGAAAGGCATCCTCCATATTATCATCTTCGTTTACCGTTGCTATCTCTGTTTTCATGAGATCAGCGGCGGTGATGGTGGGATCAGCAGGGCCTGGTTGAGCCAGCAAGGCCCGGACATCACGCAGGGTGAGAACACCGGCTAGCTGTCCGTCTGGCTTTGTGATGACAAAATGGGGAAAGGGGTTTGTCATTACCTCGGTCATGATTTCGGCAAGGGGTGTATCTTCTGGCAGGCTGGTAAAGTTTTTACAGATATAATCGCGGATCTTTAGGGCACGTAGGCGGTTGGCATCATGGCCCCGGACAATCCGGATGCCATCCATGAGCAGCCGTGTCTCATAAATGGAAAAGCCGTGCAAGAGTCGGACAATAATAATGCTGGGGATACAGGCCAGCATGAGGGGCAGGATGATCTCGTAATTATAGCTTAACTCAAAGATTGTCAGAATGGCGGTAATGGGTGCCAGTGTGGTGCCAGCCACCACTGCTCCCATACCCACCAAGGCACAGTAAGCCGGCAGCAGAGTAGGCCCTGCCCAGAAAGAGAGAACCAGTTGCCCCCAAAGAGCGCCAAGCATGGCACCAAGAAAGAGGGACGGCGCAAATATACCACCGCTCATGCCTGAACCGATACAGGCTGAGGTGGCGATGAGTTTTACGAGCAGGAGTAATGCCACTGAAGCTAACAGCATATGACCATGCAAGGCCTGGTTCATGGTGTCATAGCCTACGCCCAAGGCCTCTGGGCAACTGAGACCAATAAGACCAATAGTAAGACCTCCTAAGGCCGGGGTTAACCAACCAGGGATATTCAATTTGGATAAGGCTTTAGTGAGAGCAAAGATAGCCGACATAAAGAGCAGACTGAGTAAACCGGCCAGAACACCTAAGGCCAGATAGACCAGTAGCTCTGCTGGGTGGGAAAGGGTGAAAACAGGAGTCTGAAAAAGGGCACCATCTGACCAGAACGATTTGGCCACCAAGGTACCTGTTACTGCAGCAATAACTATATTGGACAAGGAGGCCACCTCCAGGTCAAAGAGGAGGATTTCAACCACAAAGAGGGTGCCGGCCATGGGGGCCTGAAAGGTTGCAGCAATACCAGCAGCTGCCCCACAGGCCACCGCCAGTTTGCGATGATCTGGACCAAGACGAAATAACTGGCTTAAGGAAGAGCCAATGGAAGAGCCAATCTGGACAATGGGACCTTCTCTGCCCAAGGAACAGCCTGCAGCAATAAAGGTGGCAGTGGCGAAACTCTTGGCCATGGTGACGCGATGACGGATGATGCCGTCGCGTAGGGCCAGTGAGGCCATGACCTCGGGAACACCAGGGCCACGAATCTCTGGAGCGACAAAATGGAGCAGCGGCCCAAGGATTAGACCAGCCACAACGGGCACAGCAAGGCGCCAGTACCAGGGGGCAAGATCATATTGATCCAAAAAACCACCCTGGCCTGGCCAAAACAACGTGATGCCCAGCTCAATGAGCCAACGAAAGAATACCGCCCCAAGACCAGCTAAACCACCAATAACCACTGCCAGAAGCAAGGGAAAGAGGATGGTAGCCAGTGCTGGTTTGGTATTCATGGGGCTATTACACCTCTGTTACCGTAATACAGCCTTCAGGACAGACCTCTACACAGGTCTCACAACCGAGACATTCGTCCATCTCGACTGGATCAGATTTTCCATCAACCAGCTCCAGTACAGAGGCAGGACAGGCGTTAACACATTCTTCGCAACCAGTACATTTGTCTTTATCTACAACTACGTCCCACATAATATTCTCCTTGAAAAAATGAGCTTTATTAAGCTCGTTAGTAAGATACTACACACTTGAATATTTTCATCATAACTGTTGGATATTTTTTGGGTGCAATAGTCTTTTGTTCAATTTACAATTTACCTGAATGGTTTTAAATAAGACCACAAGTAAGGGCAGCAGCAGGATAAAATAGGGTATTGAAAAAAGCGTCAGCAACCCGGTCTTCACCAAGGCCTTATCAAGAAAAAACATGGCAAAGACCCAGAAGGCCACACCTGGACAGATAAGGGCATAGGTGGCAGGGGTTTTGGCCGCATCTTCACTGGTACGACTGATACCATGAATAAATTCAGGGAAATAATGGTTCTGACGCATGATTATATAGCCGAGTATACCAAAAAAAATCTGGAGGGAAACCACTGTGGAGCAAAAAATAAAATGAAAGGCAGGGCTGCCATGGGCGTTGAATAGGAAGTGAAAACCGTGGTGCAGGCGAATGGCTGTGATGCCAACTAAGGTGAGGATGGGTATCATAATCCAGATACTGGCACTACCTTCACGACTGATACCGTGCTCTAGCATGGCATGAAATCCCAAGACTAGGTTTTTCATGACAAGCAAGGCTGAGAGGGCAAAAAAGAAGATGGCACAAAAGGCGGCCAGAGCCATAATAAGCCTGTTTTCACTCATGGCAGCCGGAGCAGCAAAACCCACCGCATTCATGGCAAAGGCAAAGGAAGATATCATCTGACTCAATGAATTATTCATGGAGTGCTGAAAATGACCTTTTATTAATAACTTGCTGTAAAAGCGATAGAATATGATGAGACTATAGATGCCAGTGGCCAGGAAGGCGACAAAGGCAAAGGGGAAGAGGGTCTCAACAAAACCCCACAGACCTGGTACCAGCATGGCCCCGAGAACAAATACAACATTGATGGTCATGGTCAGGGTAAGGGGAATGGCCATGAGGGTGATCTCATTATTGCCATTGATAAGATTGGTATAGGCCTTTGTTTTTTTATAGAGGCGGTATTCCTTGATGTTCCAGACCAGTAGGCGCAGATGATTAAAGGCAAAATAAAGCATGATAGCATAGCCTAATACTGAGAGTACCAGAGCATAGCTAGGGGCTGTGGCAAGAGTAGTGCGCACTGAATCAAAGGTGGCAATAGGGCTGTCCGGGTGGGGCATCATGAACATGAAAAAGATGAAAAATGCCACGGTCAGTCCACCATTGCCCAAGGCAGAAAGGAAGAAGAGCGGCGAATATTGTTCTTTAAGGTTTTTCAGCATTATGTCTCCTTTTGTGTCCCGAACATTTCCAATAGAGCTCCTTGGATAAGAGCACCAATCAATATATAACATGAAAGGATAATGGTAAAGGTCAGACCGAAATAGTCTATCATTATGGGCAAAAGAGGAATTTTAATGGTTCTGGAGGCAAAAAATACCGCTATCAGCGCATCCTTCATGCCGTGTCTACGCAGATCTTCAAAAAGGGGATACCAGGCATACATTGGCCCGTGGCTGATTACCCCACCTAGTAAGGCCCAGAGCCAGCCCTTAGCACCGCTATCATGACCAAGATGCTTGGCTATTTGTTTGGGTTTTAGAAAATAATTGATCAGGGCAGTACATACAATGACAACGCAGAAAATTGGCAAAATTTTCAACAGAACTTTGCTGCCTTTCTGCAAAGCAAGCAGGGCCGATTGGCTATCAATTACAAATAGCAGCACATAGATAAGAGCAACGATACACAACAGATATTTGCCACGGAAGGTAAAAGGCTTATCTATGTTTTTCGATGGTTTATTCTGCTTTTTCATGACAAGACCTGGACAGTGATGGTGGTCAGGATAGCGATGAGAATGGTGAAAACAAAGGCCAGTATATTGCGATACAAGGTGAATCTGCCGCCAAACACCTCTACCTCGGCTGGCAACTGGGTAAAGCCTAAGGTCACCCAGGAGAGGATAAAGGCTGTGACTGCATAGAGTGAAATACCCTGGCTGAGAAGTTCTCCTCCGAGCAGGTAACTAACTACTGGATTGCCAGATGCAGCGGCTCCAGCCAGGGTGCCGATCAGGGTGTCAATGAAGGGATTATCTCGAAACATTGAGGCGAGCATTGTAGGTGTGACCAGAACCTGAAAAAGTCCGACCAGGCCAATCACTCCAAGTAAGAGCGGTGCCATGGCCGCAAAGGAAAGGCTACTTTTTTGCAAAACTTTACCAAAACTAGGTCTTGGGGAAGATTGTTTAGACGGTTTCTTTTCCATGGGCAAATTCTTTATACTTGTCCTCTAGTGGCAAAGTTGAGTCAGGTATATTCCTGGTGGAGATTATCGTGCTGATGTGCTCATTAAGTTAAGGAAATTTAAAATGAAATAGTTTTAGGGCACCTTGAATAACTGCTTTTTGCGTCGATATCTGCGTTACAGGGAAATGAAAAAATCTAGTTATTCAAAATACCTTTTTGTTAGTATCTGTCCAGAAATAGGTCATTTGCGAACTGCGCCCGCAAAACATAGCTCTTCTCTTGTGTCAAGTGTCGTACCTGGAAAGGCATCAGTCCAGTTGGTGGCAGGCCATGGACAGCAGGTTGCCTGAAACCACTGAGGCCCAAACATAATTTTTTGAAAGACTCGAGGCCCTTCCAAGTACAGCGGGGCAACCAGAGACACCGTTTCAGCCATGAGATACCTGATTCTTCTCAGCCCTGAACTTCTTTCGTCTTCTGTACTTTTGAGAAGTGTCAGATTTAATATGAATAACTACACTTTATGGGTGTTCTACATCTCTTGTTACTGCTGAAATCTATCGGTCTCTAGATTTTTACATTCATATCCTTTCTTATTGCTGAAATTTGTTCCTCCATACCAAGCACGATCAGGATGTCTCCTGAGAGTATTTTGCTTTTAGGTTTTGGATTAAAATGCATAGTTTCTCCAGACCGTTTTATACCAATGACAATGATATCATATTTTGAGCGTAAATTTGACTGCATCAGGGTCTGATTATGGATGCTTGCTTTTTCTGTGATGAGAATTTCATCAAGGCGCAGGGACATATCTGGACTGTACATGGTGAGATCAATAAAATCCGTGACATTGGGGCGCAGAATATATTGGGCCATTCGTCTGCCGCCAATGAAGTAGGGCGAAAGTACCTTATCTGCTCCAGCCCGTTTTAATTTGGTCTCTGTGCCCGTTGTGCCGCTGGATCGAGCCAGAACCTTAATGTCAGCATTGAGTCCTTTTGCTGTCAGGGTTATGAAGACATTATCTGCATCAGAAGAGACCACGGCAATGAGACCAATGGCCCGTTTAATACCAGCCTCAAGTAATATTTTGTCTTGAGATGCCTCGCCCTGTATGGCTGTGTAGCCCTTGGTGAAGATTTTTTGGATTTCATCTTCATGTTTTTCAATAACCACGAAGGGTGTGCCATCATCATGGAGAGTTTGGCAGATAACACTGCCAATACGGCCATGTCCGCAGACAATGTAGTGATTATGTAACTTGCCCAGTTGTTTTTTCATCTGACGTTTTCCTAATATTTCCCGTAGTCCTCCCTCGACCATGGCTTCCACTATTTTAGTGAACATATACATGACAAAACTTACCCCAACCAAGACAAGAACAACGGTCAATAACTTGCCTAAGGGATGGTGGGGAACCATATCACCATAACCAACAGTGGCCACCGTGATAATGGTAAGATAGAGCGCATCAGTAAATGAGTAATCTTCCAGGAACATATAGCCTAAGGTGCCGCCCAGCATAATGAGGCAGAACCCGGTGAATAAATAGACTACTTTTTTTGTAACATCACTCATGCGCTAGGGCCATTTTCTAGTTTTTAATTGGAAATTGGTATTAAAAAATCCCTGGGGCAAAGGTGCCATGGAGGATAGTTTTGAAAAACAATGGTAAAGCTCAAGGGGAATTAGTCAATCATTATCGGTAAACTGGCATCTTAATAGTTCGATCAGGGTGACAGGTAGTAGCCTAGTTGAAACTTTGCCTTCTTTTGGACAATCGTCTTTTAGCCCTTATATCATTTTTCCTTGCCTGCCACAGTACGGAAGCCAGCAACTAGGTCAAGCAGTTCCGAAGTGATGACCGATTGACGGACATTACGGTAGTGACTGGTCAACTCCTCCAGATGTTCCTGGATATTCTTTTCCGCCTGTTGCAGAGAGTGCAGGCGGCTGGCCTGTTCACTGGCCAGGGATTGTACCTGGGCCCTATAGATTGTAACAAAGAGATATTGCCTGAGCAGGCCAGAGAAAAGCGTATCCCCTGGTATGGCAGAGTAGGGCAGGCTTCTACCTGGCCATTCTTTTACGGTAAGTTTACGTAGCCGTTCATTATCCAGCGGTAACAACGGAAGTGTTGTTGGTTTACCTGTCCCGCCCGGCGCATAACGGTTAAAAAAAAGATCAATTCGTTCCACCCTCTGTTCCTGGCGCCAGCGATAAAGGCTAAGGATTATTTCATAGACATGCCGATTTATTCCGGCCAGGGAACCGGGAGACCAGAGATTGTGGTTCAGCGTAAAGCCTTCAGCTTCTAATCTTGCTGCAATTCTGGCACCCGAAACGAGGAGATAAAGATTTTTGGGTGTTTGTTTCTTCGCCTGTTTTGCCACAATAAATTCCACCAGCTTCTCGTTGAAACGCCCGCATAATCCTTGGTCTGACCCAAAAATCACCAGGGCCTGCGCTGGTTTTTCTTCAGCATCGCTCCTTGGGAGGCCGATTTGCCTGAGTACTGCCTGCAGGCCAATTTCAATGGTATCCTGGTAGGCATCAAGTGAATGGGCAGCCTGCTCATACTGGCGGATATTGATGGCTGATAGGGTTTTCATGCTTTTGACGATGGATTGCAGTTTGCCACTGGTTTCGATATGTTTTTGTAAGGCGTGCAGGCTCTCCATTAATGCTCCGACTTTGGGTCAACAGCGAGAATATGACGGCATTCATGCAGGATTTCATCCTGCATGACTTTAGTTAATTTCTTTCCGTCTCTAATGTCAGCACATATGGACGCTAAATGGCTATCCAGCATGGCACATATTTTTTCCTCTGTCTGGCCAACCTGTTCAGGATCAAAGGTATCAAAAAGACCATGTATCAAGGATAGCATGATGATGATTTGTTCAAAATCCTGGCGGGGATGATATCGTTTCTGGCGTAATACCTCTCGCAAACGACGCCCCCGCTCCAGTGATTTTCTGGTTTCGTCGTCCAGGCGAGTGGCAAAACGAGCAAAGGTCTCAAGCTCCTCAAATTGGGAGTAGGAAAGTTTTAGTTCTCCTATCAGATCACGAAAGGACTGTTTCTGAGCCTTGCCGCCAACCCTGGAAACAGATTTTCCTACGTCAACAGCTGGTAGCATTCCTTTGGAAAAGAGTTGGGGCGAGAGATAGATCTGGCCATCGGTAATGGAAATAAGATTGGTGGGGATAAAGGACGAGAGATTTTGTTCTTCCGTTTCAATAATCGGCAAGGCTGTAAGTGATCCTCCTCCTAATTCTTGGCTTAAATGAGTGGAACGTTCTAGCAACCGGGAATGAATATAAAAAATATCGCCAGGATAGGCCTCTCGACCTGGTGGACGTTCCAATAAAAGTGATAATTCACGATAGCAGCGGGCATGGCGGGTGAGGTCATCATAGACAATGAGGACATCTTGACCCTGTTCCATGAAATATTCACCAATGGCGGTGGCTGCATAGGGGGTAATAAACTGTAAGCCGGGGCCATCCTCCCCTCCCGCCACCAGGACCAGGGTATATTCAAAGGCCCCATTTTCTTGTAATTCATGAAGCACCCTGGCAATGGCTGATTCTCGCTGACCAATGGCAGTATAGATACAGATCACATTTTTCCCACCCTGGTTGCAAATGGCATCCAGGGCGATGGCGGTCTTGCCGGTCTGACGGTCTCCAAGGATCAACTCGCGCTGGCCTTTACCAATGGGGATCATAGTGTCCACCACCTTAATCCCTGTTTCCAGAGGGCTGATTACCGGGTCCCGTTCCATAATGGCCGGGGCAGGATGCTCAATGACCCGCCGTTCCTTCTCGCCCAGAGGGCCTTTGTCATCTAAGGGTAAACCCGCAGCAGTAAAAACACGGCCAATAAGAGAAGGGCCAACTCCAACATCAACCAGCCGTTTTAGGCCTTTGATCTCCATCCCGGCTCGAACACCTTTTGTCTGACCAAAGAGGATGATGCCAGTGGTCTCTGCCCCGAGAGAGGCGACCATGCCAAGGGTTCCGTCATCACATTGGACAAGTTCTTCAATGCCGATAGAGGCCAGCCCGTTTGCCTGGGCAATAGGGCCGGTCACCGAAAGGATGCGGCCTACATCTTCAACCTGCATCTCCGGGTTGAAGGAGGCTAAGGTTTGGGCAAAGGCCTGCTGATTTTTGAGCAATGATTTTTTCAGCATTTTTGTTAATGGATGTCCTTGGCGAGAACTTTTTCAAGTTCAGCCTGAAAGTCAGCAAGATAATGGTGAATATTCCACTCTAGTTTATGATTATTGGACGAAACTAAAATACCAGCAATGAGGTTTGGCTCTTGCTGGAAATGTATGTGCGGGTGCGTGGTAATTCGTTGCCATAATACCTTACTGATCATCTCTTGTGACCTGTTGCTAAGGGGAAAGGCCGAAAAGACCTGGAGCTCATCACTATTTTGTAATTGGCTGAATTTTTTTTGATTTGTATTGTTGTTGGTGATCATAGAGCAAAAACGCGTCATAATGCGTTCCTCCAGGCTTTCATCGGCCAAATCATGAAAGACATGTGTCGCCAGAGCTTGAAATTGTTCAGCAATCTGGGCGCTGGCCTGTTGTACAAAGAGTGTTTTTTCCTGGGCTAATTCATTTTGCCAGCGGACATGGGCAATTTCTACTTCTGTCTGAATCTGGTGGAATAGTTTTTTTCGTAGAACTTCTGCATCCTTGCGAGACTGGCGCAACTGTTCTTGGCCTTGTTCCCTGGCTTCTTCCTGCAAGGCGATATATTTAATTTTTTCTTCTTTTGCCAATTTTGCTTGGTCTGCCGCCTGCGCTAACTCTTGGTGCACCTTTTCCTGACGGGTGTTCATGGCCGTTAAAATCGGTTTGTAGAGAAATTTTTTAAGCAGCCATACCAGGATGAAAAAATTAATAACCTGGGCAGCTACTGTAAACCAGTCAACACTCATCCGGCCCCCTGGGCAATGACATGATTCCAGAACGGATTGGCAAAAATTAGAATCATAGAGATGACAAAGGCATAGATTGCGGTGGACTCAATCATGGCCATGGAGACGAACAGGGTTCTGGTTATGGTCGCGGTATGATCTGGTTGCTGAGCAATGGAGCGCAGGGCCGCTGCTGCCGCCAGACCTTCGCCAATAGCAGAGCCGATGGCACCAAGACCAATGCAAAGACCAGCCGCCAGAGCAGATGCCATGCCAATTAACTCAATTCCTGTCATGTTGTTCCTCCTTTATAGGTTGTGATTCTTCTTCCATGGCTGAAGCTATATAAACTAAGGCCAATAAGGCAAAGATATAGGCCTGAATAACCCCGGTAAGCAGACCTAATATCTGCATGATTACCGGCACAAAAAGCGGGGTGATGATGAGCAGTACCATGCCGATCACGGTGCCGCTCATGACATTGCCATACAGCCGAACTGCCAGGGCAAAGGTTCTTGATATTTCAGCAAGGATGTTAAAAGGCAACATTAATATGGTGGGCTTGATATATTCACCCAGATAATTTTTCAAGGTTCTGGTGGTCAGTCCGTAAGCTGGTACTGCTACAAAGACGAGCAGCGCAAAGGCGGTGGTGGTAGAGAGTGAGCCTGTTGGTGGCTGGAAAAAGGGCACAATGCTCAGAATATTTGAGACAAGAATAAATAGAAACAAAGTCCCCACCATGGGCAGGAAATGGTGGGCGGAGCGATGGGTAATTTCCTCAATATGATCAACCATGCCCTGTACCAGAACCTCCAAAAGATTTTGCCAATTAGAAATTGTTGTGGAACTGTTAAGATGCCGGGTAACCAACCAGCTTCCCCCGGCCATCATCAGCATAATGACCCAGGTAAAAAGCAGGGTGGCATTGAGCTGACCCCAGCCCCAGTCCAGCAGAATATAGTGATCGGGTGAATATTTCATGAAACTGGTAGGGATACGTGTTTAATCCGATTTATTGATAGAAAACGGATTATAGTAAAGCCTGTGGCCAGGGCTACTATGCGTTGCCAGTCACCGCCAGCAAAGAACCAGATGGCCATTACAGTTAAGGTGCTGCGCAACAGAAAGCTGGCTCCAAGCCAGAGACCCCATAGCCTGTTTTTGTTCACCATGGTTAATGTCAGCCAAAGACCGCCAAAATAGAAGAGGCCAAGAATTGTCCCAATAAAGCACATACTCAGCAGCATAGGCATTATTTTCTTCCTCCTTCTCTGTTAATCCAGCCCCATGCCACTACGCATCCGATTGCCATACCTAGTAACATACAGGTAAGTGTCCAGGATATTTGGCCATGGTACTGACTGTCAAGCCAGCGTCCTAGAAGAGTAGCAAGCAGGGTTGGAATGGCAATGGTCCAGCCTACGGTGCCAAACATTCCCAGCCCAAAAAACAATGACCCTTGTTTTTCTTTGGTGGCCTTTAGGTGTTGGTGAGCTTTTTGGCGGACAATGGTTGGTAGATCGTCATGATTTTTAGGCATTTTTCTTTTACTCCTTACCTAGTTTAGCAAAACCACGGATAACGCTATATTCCAGGCCAAGAAGGGCATTACGGGCCTTTTTTTCCATATCATCAATCTCCTTGAACTTCTCTTCCACCAGCTGAGATAATTTGCCTATATCATCACCTTCAATGGCGTTACGGCAGGAAATCTGCACTGCTGAACCAATTTTTACTAAAGTGCCATGATCCACTGCAAAAAAAAGCTCTTTGTTGTTGGCATTAATTTGCATAATCCCTGGCACAAGCACCGAAACATAATCAATATGGGCTGGAAGTAAGGTGAAATGACCCTCCAGGCCTTCGGCGCTGAGCTTACTGATCTCACTATATTTACCATATATGCGCTGGGGCAGGATCAGGGTGACCTCCATCATGGTATTTTGACCTCGTCAATTGAACCAATCATGTATAGCTCTTTTTCTGCTACACCCAGGAACTCACCAGCTAAGATGCGCTTGCAGCCATCCAGAGTATCAATCAGCCTGACCCGCTTTCCTTGTTTGCCAGTAAAGCGAGAGGTAGTGAAAAATGGCTGGGTGAGAAAACGTTCAAGGCGGCGGGCAATGGCCACGGTTTGTCGATCTGTTTCAGAAAGCTCTTCCAGTCCCAACATGGCAATAATATCTTTGAGATCTTCATATTCGGCAAAGACCTTACGTACCTGATGATTGATTCGGTAATGATGATCTGAAACAATATCTGGGGTGAGCATGTTGGAAGAAGACACCAGAGGATCCATAGCCGGGTATAAACCTTGACTGGCTCGTTTGCGTGACAACACTACAGAGGCGGAAAGATGGGAAAAGGTATGGGAGGCCGCTGGATCAGTAAAATCATCGGCTGGTACATAGACTGCCTGTACTGAGGTGATGGAGCCATTTTTCGTCGAACATATCCGCTCTTCAATCTCTGCAAGTTCGGTGGCCAGGGTGGGCTGATAGCCTACATGGGAGGGGATGTAGCCCATCAGCCCAGAGACCTCACTCCCAGCCTGGATAAAACGGAAGATATTGTCAATGAGAAGTAGAACATCCTTTTTTTTCGTGTCCCGAAAATATTCTGCCACGGTGAGAGCAGCGTGGCCAATCTTAAATCTGGCCCCAGAGGGTTCATTCATCTGGGCAAAGAGCATAATTGTCTTGTCTAATACCCCGGCAACAGCCATTTCTTCATAGAGCTCTTCTGCCTCTCGGCAGCGTTCACCAATACCACAGAAAAGGCTCACTCCTTTTTGGTGACCAGCAATATTATTGATAAGTTCGGTAATGATAACAGTCTTACCAACTCCTGCCCCACCAAACATGCCTGCCTTTCCGCCCTTTTCCAGAGGTGCCAGCAGATCAATAATCTTGATGCCTGTTTCAACAATTTCTGGAGTCACTGTACGTTGACTAAGTGGTGGCGGGGTGGCGTAGATAGAGCGTTGTTTTTCTGTCTGCAGGGCTTTACCCTTATCAATAATTTTGCCAAAGACATTGAACATACGGCCGAGTAGTTGGCTTCCCACAGGCATGGTAAGTGGGTTTCCATCACTGAGCACGGCCTGTGCACGTTTTAGTCCGGCAACAGGAGTGAGGGCAATGGCCCGAACCGTATTTTCTGAGAGATGACCAGCTACCTCAAGCATTATTGTTTTTTTGTCCTTGGACTCAATCATCATGAGGGCCTGCATGGGGGGCAATGGTGGCGTAAAATCAACATCCACAATGGAACCGTTTACCGCCACCACCCGACCTTGGTACTGTTTATTTTCAGCCGCGTTCATTGGCAAGAATATCCTCAGAGCAGAGGTTCAAAATGTCAATAAGAGTTAGAACCGCTACCAGATGTCCCAGGTCATTTAACACGGGTATCTCTTTAATGGTTGCGGAAAGCATGCGTTGAAGAACTGGTTCAATGGTCTCTGTAAGGTAGGCGCTAATAATTGGTCGATCAATGAAATCTGCAGCCTTCTCCGAGGTAGCCATGCTCATCAAGTGGAGGTTGTCGATTTCAGTATCATTAAGATGAAAAAACAAATGTTTGATCAGATTTCCCAGAGAAATGGCCCCGACAAGTTGCTTATTACTCTCTTCTACATAGATTAAGCGGGTGTGTGTAGCCTTGGCAAAGACGCTAATAATTTCTGGCAATCCCGCCTTGGGAGAGACGGTTGCCAGAGGGCGATTTTCCATGGCATCAACGAGTTCAGCAATTGTGGAGGAAAGGCCTTTAGTTTGGCTCATTTTGATTCTCCCTTTATTTCTCCTGTCTTGAGCAAGGCGTATCTGGCACCTAATGGACCGATGATTTCAAAGATGATTGAAGTGGCAGTGATGGTGGCAAGAATCTGTACTCCAAAAGACTCAGCTCCAGGAATGGAGCTGAGTTCCTCTTTGACCAGTAAGGCCAGGCCAATGGCAACTCCAGCCTGGGACAAGATACCAAAACCAAGATAATGGCGAATTTTTTCTTCCATGTGGCCGCACCAAGCTCCAAACCAGGCACCAATAATTAAGCCACTGATTCTGGTCAAAATATACACCAGGCCAAGTATACCTAGCTGGGGCAGGTAAGCAATGTTCAGATGTAAGCCTGCCATGCCAAAAAAAAGGACAAAGATAAGACCCATCATCTGCTGCAGGGGGGCTCGGGTGTCTTTTGCCAGATATGTTTCGCTTGTATTGATAAAAAGAAAACCCACCATCATGCAGACCAGGATAGGGGAGAGATGCCAGCGGCTAGCAAGGCCAACACCGGTAAGGATAGCCCAGAAAATAAGTATTAATCTGTCAGAACTTTCTGACGTTCTACGGGTGATTATGGAAAAAATTCCACCAATCAAGGCTCCTAAGACAATACTAAAAATGATTTCACGTACTGGTTGCCAAAGGTCAGTTAAAATGCTGGTTGTTACCGTATCTAAGGGACTGGCAAGCAATACCTTGGCGGTGGCTAAGGCAAAACCAAAGATGATAATGGCCAAGCCATCATCAAGACCTACGACGGTGTAGAGTGTTTTGGTCAGTGGTCCTTTGGCATTATACTCCTGAATAACAGCTACTGTTCCAGCTGGTGCACTTGCTGGGGCCATTGCCCCAAAAAGAATGGCTAAAGACAGATTTTTGGTGAGCAGAAATGTTCCGGCTGTTACCAAAATAAACGCCATGAGTGATTCCGCTAAAATAACAACAATAATTCCGCCTCCTAATTTTTTTAAAGAAGCAAGATGCAATTCAGAGCCAATTACAAAGGCAATACAACCGAGAGAAATGGAGGTAATAAAGCCCAGATGGTGCAGTTGGTCCATGCCCACTGCATTGAGAAATGAAGGGCCTAGTATTACCCCGGCGCCCAAGTAGCCGAGCAGAGCAGGAAGTTTGAGGTGTCTGACCAGTTGGCCACAGAAATAGCCGCAAAAGAGAAGGAGGCCGAGACTGGTGATGGGTGAGAGGTGGAGGTTAGTTAACATGGCAGCTATGTGGGCTCGAGTTATGAAATGGAGGCAACGAAATTTTCCAGATCCACGCAAAATTCTTCCGCACTATCATACCAGACTGTAGCCTTGTGGGAAAAATGCATGCAGATATTGTTTAGTTCTGTTGGGATATATGGAAAGATCTTCTGCAGATTGACAATTTTATTTTTGGACAGTAGTGAAAAATCATCGATACTGATTGTTTCTAATACCGCTTTATTAATCAAGGGGTTGTCCAGGAGAAGATCTCTATCCCGGTAGTCTCCTCTGGCAATGAGGAACATAAGAAGATTCCCTAATTCGAGAATATCCAGGGTAAAGGGGCGTTCTGGGAGATAAAAATCATAATCGAAATCTATCCAGCGAAAGAGGCCTGAGTCATATTCTACATAAATGTGATCACGTCTGATATCGCCATGGCGAAAACCGCTCTTGTGCAAAAACTCGATGGCCTGGGCGCACTGTAGAAATTCTTCTAAAATTGCCGGGAAATATGTATGAAAATATTCTTCGTGGGAGCATTTTTCTCGTTGAATAAATTTATCCAGTCTGCGGCCTTGCACCACATCAAGAATCCTTACCAGATTGCCTGACTCATCCTCTACACTGTAGCCCTGCATAAACCTTTTATGGCCATGGGTACATTCGAGGACACGGGCCTCTTTTTCAGGGCTTCGGTAGCAGGGGATAGTAAAATCACCGACATCCACAGAAAAGGTTTCATGGAAGACGAGTTTAAGGATAAGAGATTCTCCATTGACCAGATCCGTTACCTTGGGAACCCATTGTTTGGGCTGATCATCCACCCCAAAGCGACCTTCCACCGCATAGGCGGTGATCAAAAAATAGCGACTATCAATATGGATGATATCCCCATAGTCAATGGTGGTAAAATTTGAGGTGTCGGTATAGACCTTTGGTTGTCGGCGTAGGGATTTACTGATCCGATGAGCCTTGAACAGGGCAACGATTTCAGCGGGAATATCATGGAGTGTTTTGGCTGGTTGCATTGTCGTTTATCTGGAGGAAAGGATGGACAGGAATATTACGAAACAACCCAGACGGTAAAGTCATGGCTTTCGCGTAATATGGCGCTGGAAATTGAACCAAAAAGAAATTCTTCTGCCTTGGATATGCCCCGTCTACCTAAGGCCAGGGTGCCAAAGTTCCCGTCTTCTCTAACCTTAAGGA
>JAOZSN010000183.1 GCA_029939635.1 Deltaproteobacteria bacterium | reverse complement strand
TGACCACCTGAGAGAAGCCATGCCCTTTGACCAGATCATAGTCACCATGGCCCTGAAGACAGTCACGGCAAGCAGTGCAGTTTTCTATTTTGAATATTTCCGCAACAGCACCGAAAACCGCCAGGAAAAACTGGCATTTGGCGAGCATAGAGCGGTGTGGATCACACGGGATGCCGACGGCACACCTATCCCCACCCCATTCCCAGCGAAGATCACTAAAGCTTTTAAACAGGCAATAGCAGCGCATACCAAAGCAGGAGAAAAATAAAATGAGCGAACACCTGTATGCCCAAATGCAGATAGAAAAGAAAAAAATAGCTGCCATGCACCGCATTGCCAGCAGCACAACCGCACAAGACGTCAAACAGACCCTGAATACCATCCTTGAGGCATGCATGGACTGTCTGTCCATAGAAAAAGGATCTGTGATGATTTTTGCCAATGGCTATTTAACTGTTGAGGCAGCCCTTGGCAAAAACAGCGCACAACTCATTGGCCAGGTGCAGGAAATTTCTGAAAAAAGTGTTTCAGGGCGCTGTTTTATCACCAGAAAGCCGATATTCATTCAAAATATTAAGGGCGAGGATGGGTTGCAAGGGGCTGGTGACGGCAGCCAATACATGAATGATTCACTCATCAGTATGCCACTGATCAGCCTGGTGGGTAAAAACATTGGCGTGTTGAACGTCAGCAAGACCTCTGCTGAAATTTTCTCAGAACAGGATGTCGATATCCTTACAGATTTAGCCCAGGAGGCCAGTGCAACATTGGGCCATGAAATTGCCATGGCCACCTTATATCGCAGTTTTCAGGAGGTCTTTGTGGAGGCAAAGCAGGCCAGGGAACAACTGCAGAGAATTGAAGAAAAAATCGTTACTTTATTAGGTAGCTCCTGGCCAGCCATGGCAGAAGAGGAGGGACAAAAACAATGAGTGAAAGACAGGGATACCAGGACTTCAAGCGGCGCAACAAAGCCGCTCTTGCTGGGGGAGGGAAAGAGCGCATAGCACGCCAGTGTCGCGATGACCGCCTCACGGCTCGACAACGGCTTGAGTTCTTATTTGATGAAGGCACCTTTCAGGAATTTGGCAGGTTTGTCACCCATCGCTGCCATGATTTTGATATGTCTGAAAAAGCCGTTGCCGGTGATGCGGTCATTACAGGCAGTGGCTATATAAACGGACGACTGGCCCATGCCTATGCCTTGGATTTCACCATCCTGGGCGGCTCTTTTTCTGAAGCAAATACCGCCAAGGTATGCCAGGCATTAGATAGCGCCATGCAACAAGGCACACCATTTATAGGACTCAATGATTCTGGGGGATCACGCATCCAGGAGGGAGTGGATGGCCTTTCCGGGGTGGCCAATCTGTTTCTAAAAAACACCATGGCATCCGGGGTTATACCGCAAATTTCAGCCATCATGGGCCCTTGCGCAGGCGGAGCAAGCTATTCCCCTGCCCTGACGGATTTCATCGTCATGATTGATGGCAAAAGTCACATGTTTATAACAGGGCCGGAGGTCATTAAAGCCGTCACCCATGAAGAGGTTACAAAGGAGGAGTTGGGTGGGGCAATAACCCATAATCAGCAAAGCGGGGTGGCTCATTTCTTAACACATGATGATCAAGAATGTCTGGCCCTGATTCGTGAATTACTGTCATTTTTACCGCAAAACAATGTTGAGGACAGCCCGAGAAAAAAATGCCTTGATGATCCCAGACGCAGTGCCACTTCCTTAAATGAATTCATCCCCGAAGACCAAAAACAGGCCTACGACATGCGGGAATTAATCAAAAAGGTGGTTGATGATGGCTATTTTTTTGAGGTGCAGGAGGAATATGCCCAAAATCTGGTCATTGGTTTTGCTCGCTTTAATGGCAGCTCAACAGGAATTATTGCCAACCAACCCTCCATTTTGGCTGGTGCCTTAGATAGTAATGCCTCCAGAAAAGGGGCCAGATTCATTCGGTTTTGTGACGCCTTTAATATCCCCATAGTTACCTTCACCGATGTGCCCGGATTTCTGCCGGGAAAACAGCAGGAACTTGATGGCATAATCAGGGATGGGGCCAAACTGCTCTTTGCCTATTGTGAGGCCACAGTACCAAAAATTTGTCTGATCACCAGAAAAGCCTATGGTGGTGCCTATTGTGTCATGTCCAGCAAACACATTCGTGGCGACTATAATTTTGCCTACCCTGATGCCGAGATTGCCGTAATGGGATCTGAAGGGGCTGTGAATATAATTTATCATCGCGAGTTGACCGAAAATGGCAGCACTGCATTCAAAGATCAGAAACTTGCCGAGTATCAGGAGACATTTTCAAACCCCTATATTGCCGCCAAGAGAGGATATATCGATGAAATCATCATGCCAGCAGATACCAGATTCAAGTTAATATCTGCCCTTGAAAGGCTGCGCAGCAAAAAACAGAAAAACCCTCCCAAAAAACATGGCAATATGCCGTTGTGAGCCTTTGCATTTTTCAGAACACAAACCTGCTTTCCTTTTTTAGACAGGATTTACAGGATGGACAGGATAGAAAACCAACGACAAAAAGATCCTGTAAAATCCTGTTGATCCTGTCTAAAAAAGGAGAAAATTTAATCCATGTTTAAAAAAATATTAATTGCCAACCGGGGTGAAATCGCGGTGCGCATTATCAGGACATGCCGGGAACTTGGCGTGCAAACTGTTGCCGTCTATTCCGAGGCAGACCGGGGATCTCTCCACGTCAGATACGCGGATGAGGCCTATTGCATTGGTCCTGCTCCAGCAGTGGAGAGTTACCTGGATGCTGAAGCCATCCTAGCTGTTGCCCGTTCAACACACGCTGAGGCCATTCATCCTGGCTATGGCTTTTTATCTGAAAATGCTGCCTTTGCCAAAAAATGTGTTGAGCATGATGTGGTTTTCATTGGCCCAGATTCCACTGTGATAGAGAATATGGGCAACAAAACAGTGGCCCGGCAGATTATGATCCACCATGGCATACCTATTATCCCCGGTGCCACAGATGCAACGGAGGAATGCGCCGATGCTTTAAAGGTCGCCCATGATATCGGTTTTCCTGTCATGCTGAAAGCTGCTTCCGGAGGGGGTGGCAAAGGTATGCGCATAGTACATAGTGCAGAAGAATTAACAGATGCCTTTCTGGCCGTACGCCGGGAGGCCTATGCCTCATTTGCCGACTCGCGAATTTTTGTGGAGAAATATTTCTCCACCCCGCGCCATATTGAAGTGCAGGTGATGGCAGATAACCACGGCAATGCTGTTCATCTATATGAGCGGGAGTGCTCTATCCAGCGACGCTACCAAAAGGTCGTGGAGGAGTGCCCTTCGGTCTTTGTCGATGATGCCTTGCGCAAACGTTTAACCAAGACGGCCCTGCACATCACCACTGTTGTGGGCTACAGCGGCGCAGGGACGGTGGAATTTCTCGTTGACCAGGACAAGAATCATTATTTCCTTGAGATGAATACCAGAATCCAGGTTGAGCATTCCGTCACAGAGCTGGTTACCGGAGTTGACATGGTCAAGGAACAGCTTTTGGTGGCCTCCGGTTCCCCTTTAAGTATCAACCAGGATCAGATTAAGGCCGTTGGTGCTGCCATTGAATGCCGAATCTACGCGGAAGATCCTGAGGCTGATTTTTTACCAGCCCCTGGGCCATTGAAAAAAATCACCTTCCCTGAAGGACCAGGGGTACGCATTGACAGTGGGGTCTATAGTGGTTGGCAGGTTTCACGCCATTATGACCCAATGATTGCCAAAATTGCCACCTGGGGGCGGGATCGTAATGAGGCCAGAATCAGGATGCTCCGCGCCTTGGATGAATGCGTCATCTATGGCGTAAAAACAAATGTGAAACTTCACAAACAAATTCTTACAGATCAAAGCTTTATTGACGGGAATTATAGCACAAAATTCATTGCAGAAAGAATAGACAGTCTGCCACAAGATGACCTATTCAGCCATCACCTCGCCATAATAGGTGCCCTCTGTGCACGTCTGAAAACAGCTGAGACAGGCCAGCACAGCATGGATGAAAATATGCTCCAGCAGCACGATTCATGGCGAATGTCCGGCAAATACCAATTTTGGGCCAGCAGGTTTTAACACCCTAATAACCACGGGATACCCCCTATGAAAACAGAAGTTACTGTAGCCAACCGAACCTATATTGTTGAATATGAAAGCCATGGAGAGGGGCTTAAAATTTGTATTGATGATCAGGCCTACACGGTTGACACCAACAATTTTACAGACGTTTTCTACTCAATACTCATTGCTGGCAAATCCTACGACATTGTAGCAGCAGGAAAAGATGACATCTATAGCGTTGCTGTGGGTGGAGAGTCTTTTAATGTGCATTTTTTCGACCCAAGGGCATGTCTGAATCGAGAAAAACATAGCCAGTCAGCCCTTGAAAGCCATCAGCTGATATCTGCACCAATGGCTGGCCGCATAATCAGGTTTAAAGCGCAGGTCGGTGATCTGGTTACGAGCAATGATGGCCTGGTGATATTAGAGGCCATGAAAATGGAAAACGAGATAAAATCTCGAGGGATTGGCGTTGTAAAAGAAATTTTTGCCGCAGAAGATGATGTGGTGGAGCCGGGCCAGAAATTAATGATTATTGAGTGACGAAACGCCCCCTAGCAGGTACCTTTCTTTGCCATGACCTCCTTACCCACTGTTCTCCGACTCTCTATTCTCCTGCTCGCCCTCCTTCTCCCCTCCACTGCCCTCGCCTTGGAGCCAAAGGAGATCGTGCTGCTT
>JAOZSN010000182.1:3531-4792 GCA_029939635.1 Deltaproteobacteria bacterium | reverse complement strand
ACTCGCGCCGAGGACGACTAACAGCGGCTTGGTGTAGGATGGCATTGGGGGAGTGGGGCATGGTTTTACCTTTTATATTCAGTAGTTTGTGTCAATCCATTCCTGATAGCTGCCATCCATGATTGCTCGCCACCATGGTTCCTGGTCAAGATACCACTGTACTGTCTTGGTAATGCCACTCTCAAATGTTTCTGCAGGGGAGAAGTTCAGTTCTCCATTGATCTTGGTTGCGTCAATGGCATAGCGTCGGTCATGGCCCAGGCGATCTTTGACATAGGTGATGAGGGTGGCAGCCTTTTCTCCGTGTACTTGGGGGGCATTTGGAAAGCGTTTGGACATCTGTTCTCCAGCTTTGCTGAAGATGCCATCAAGCAGGTCGCATACTTTAAGGACTATATCAATATTTTGCCACTCATTATTACCGCCAATATTATACGCCTCATCTCGTCGGCCTTGATGAATAATTAGGTCAATGGCACGATTATGGTCATCCACATAGAGCCAGTCACGAATTTGTTTACCGTCACCGTAGACGGGCAATGGTTTGCCATCAAGGATATTGGCAATTATGAGGGGGATAAGTTTTTCTGGAAATTGGTAGGGGCCGTAATTATTGGAGCAGTTGCTGATGGTAATGGGTAGGCCGTAGGTCTCGGCATAGGCCCGAACAAAATGGTCAGAGGAAGCCTTGCTTGCTGCATAGGGAGAGTTAGGGGCATAGGGTGTGGTCTCGTGAAATGGAGGATCGTCAGGAGCCAGGGTGCCATATACCTCATCTGTGGAGACATGATGGAAGAGGCAATTGTCCGCATTGTGTTGCTGCTCATCCAGCCACACCCCACGGGCTGCCTTGAGCAGGGTATGGGTGCCCAGAATATTGGTCTCTAAAAAGCCATCAGGGCTGTGGATGGAGCGATCAACATGGGATTCAGCAGCAAAATGGACAATGGTGTCGATCTTTTCCTCGCGAAGAAGGCCTTCCACAAGTTCTTGGTCGAGAATATTGCCATGAACAAAGCGAAATCGTGGCGATGATTCCAGGCCCTGTAGGTTGGCGTGATTGCCGGCATAGGTCAAGGCGTCAAGGACAATGAGGCGGTGGTCGATATGGGCATCATGCCAATAATGGCAAAAATTGGCACCAATAAATCCAGCACCACCGGTGATGAGAATATTTTGAGGTGTATATGTCATTGTTTTGTTGTTCGCATTAAAATTTAAAATAAAATTCCGTCAACCGTCAACCGTCAACCGTCAACCG
>JAOZSN010000182.1:0-3431 GCA_029939635.1 Deltaproteobacteria bacterium | reverse complement strand
CCGTCAACCGTCAACCGTCAACCGTCAACCGGAACTCTTCAATCACCTCTCGTAATCCATCCTGCCATCGAGGTATTGTGTAGTTAAAGTTATCCGCAGTTTTGCGACAGTCCAATACAGAATATGCTGGTCGTTGGGCTGGAGTAGGATATTCGCTGCTGGTGATGGGATCTACTTTGATTTTCTGGCTGATGAGGCCTCGCTCCAATCCCTGGTCAAAGATGGCATTGGCAAATCCATGCCAGGTGGTGGCTGGGCCTGTACAGAAATGGTAGGTACCCCAGGGTAAGGAGTGTTTTGAAAAATATTGCTCGGCCAGGTGGATGAGGAGATGGGCAATATGGTTGGCGGCAGTTGGACAGCCATGCTGGTCAGCCACCACACTTAAGCTGTCACGTTCCTGGGCCAGGCGGAGCATGGTGCGGACAAAGTTTTGACCATGGCTGCTGAATACCCAGCTTGTTCTAATGATGAGGTGTTCTGTTAATGTCGTGCGTACAGCCTCTTCACCCTGCCATTTTGACAGGCCATAGATACCTAAAGGCGCAATTTCGTCCTCTTCCTGATAGGGTTTGCTGCCTTGGCCAGCAAAGACATAATCGGTGGAGAGGTGGATAAGGGGGATTTGGGCTGCTTGGCAGGCCTGGGCCAGGTAGCTGGGGCCATCACGATTAATGGCAAAGGCAAGGGCAGATTCTTCCTCGGCCCGGTCAACGGCAGTATAGGCAGCGCAGTTGATGACCAGTTCTGGCTGATATTTTTGAATGGCACGACTCACATCGTCTGTTTGGCAGATATCAAGATCGTGTCGTGTCAGGGATTTGACTGAAATACCGCTGTCATGCAGCAGACGAGTGGTGGCGAAACCAACCTGGCCATTGCCACCTGTGATGAGAATTTTTTTAGGCGCCATTATGTCTCCAGGCAAAAGAGACGAGCCTGATCAATATCTTTGAGCAAGGGTGCCTGTTGGTCTTTGTCCGACAGTTGTGGCTCCTGTACCGGCCAGGAGATATTAATCTGTGGATCATTCCAACGTATGGAACCCTCATGTTCAGGAGCATAAAAGTCAGTGCATTTATAGCTGAAAAGGGCGGTCTCGCTGGTGACGCAGAAGCCGTGGGCAAAACCGGGTGGCACCCAGAATTGGCGTTTGTTTTCAGAAGACAGTGTACTTCCGGTCCATTGACCAAAGGTGGCAGAACCAAGACGGATATCTACGGCCACGTCAAACACCTCTCCCTGAAGCACCGATACAAGCTTTCCCTGGCCGTGGGGATTTTGAAAGTGAAGCCCCCGCAAGACGCCACGTTGCGAAAAGGAGAGGTTATCTTGGACAAAGGGTGCTTCTATGCCAACTTTGGCGTAGCGTTTGGCCTCGTAGGTTTCCATAAAGAAACCACGTTCATCACCAAAGACCTGCGGTTCGAGAATGAGCACCCCAGGTAGCTTCGTTTCTGTTACCCGCATGATTGCTCCTGGCATACACCAAGTAGAAATTTACCATACTCACTCTTGGCCAGTGGCTCGGCCAAGGCCTGGAGTTCTGTGTGGTTGATATATCCCATACGGCAGGAGACCTCTTCCGGGCTGGCAATGATCAGTCCTTGCCGTTCTTGGATGACTCGGACAAAATTAGCCGCATCAAGCAGGGAGTTATGGGTACCTGTGTCCAGCCAGGCCGTGCCACGGCCCAGCAACTCTACCTGTAGGTTATTGCGTTGTAAATATACCCGGTTGACATCCGTAATCTCCAGCTCGCCGCGTGGGGAAGGTTTGATGGAACGAGCAATTTCTTTCACCTCGTTATCATAGAAATAGAGTCCGGTGACAGCATAATTTGATTTTGGTTGACTGGGTTTCTCCTCAATGTCAAGGGCCTGACCATCCTCATTAAAATGAACCACGCCATAACGCTGGGGATCATGAACATAATAACCGAAGACCGTGGCTCCTGCTTTTTGCTGACCTGCATTTTGCAGCTGTGAGGCCAGGCCATGGGCATGGAAGATGTTGTCTCCCAACACCAGAGTGACCGGGGCATCGCCAATGAAATCCGCACCAATGATAAAGGCCTGGGCCAGCCCATCCGGGCTGGGTTGTACGGCATAGTCAAAGTGCAGACCCCATTTGCTACCATCTCCCAGTAATTTTTTAAAGAGATCAATGTCTTGGGGGGTGGAGATAATGAGGATCTCTCTGATGCCAGCCAACATCAGGGTGGTGAGAGGATAGTAGATCATCGGTTTGTCATACACTGGCATGAGCTGCTTACTCACCGATAGGGTCAGGGGGTGGAGGCGGCTGCCAGAGCCGCCAGCCAGGATAATACCTTTACGCATGGGATCTACAAGGAGTGTTGATTAGTGTTGAAAAAGAGAAGGAATGAGAGCTTCTTCCTAGCAAGAAATGATCTTCATGTCAACTAGATAGCCAGCGGCATAATTGATTGAAGTGCAGAGGGGCAGCTGGTATAGTAGCACGTTACGATAATGAATTTTTGACTGATTTTTCCAGGTGGTTGCCATGAATAAAAAAACAATCAAATTCCTCCCCGACAATGTTTCCATCACCGTTGACGAGGGTGAAAACTTGCTGGCTGCTGCCGCTAACGCTGGCGTCTATGTTCCTGCCTATTGCGGTGGCGATGGTGTCTGTGGGCGTTGCAAGGTGCGTGTTGTTGAGGGCGAGGTGTTATCTGATGGCAGCCATATGCTCAAAAGCGAAGAGCATGTCCAGGGCTGGCGCTTAGCCTGTGGTGCTGTGGTGTCTTCTGACTTGGTGGTGGAGATACCTGAGGAGCGTAGCGGCAAGGGTAAGATCCACAAGCGTAAGCCCAAGACCACCCGTTCTATCTCTGCTAACTCCATGACAGGTCTGGTGGGGAAATGGGATGTGGATCCTCCGGTGCAAAAGCGTTTTATCAAGCTTGAGCCCCCCACCATGGATGATAACGTCTCTGACCTGAGTCGTCTCCTGCGTGGCATAAAGGAGGGCTGTTATGAATGCAAGGTGCCCACCTACGATCATCCCGAGCTCTTGCAAGATCTTTCTTTCATTCTCCGCGAGGCCAATTGGGAAGTCACAGTTATTCTTTTGCGCGGTAAGCGAGAACGGGAACCTGATCGTATCATTGCTGTGGAAGCAGGCGATACCACCGATAAGCTCTATGGCCTGGCCGTTGATATAGGTACTACCACGGTTGGCGGTCTTCTCATGGATCTCAATTCTGGTAAGGTGCTGGCCGAGTCTTCGGCCTATAATGCCCAGATTGGCTATGGTGAGGATGTTATTTCCCGCATCATCTTCTCCCAGCGCTCCGGTGGTCTCAAGACCCTGCAGCAGAAGGTGGTCTATACCATCAATGAGATTATCCAGGATGTCTGCAAGCAGGTGATTATCAGCCCCAGTGATATCAGCTATATCATGGC
>JAOZSN010000181.1 GCA_029939635.1 Deltaproteobacteria bacterium | reverse complement strand
ACTGCCCGACAATCGGTTGGGTAGGTTCCATCCGCATATCGCCAATATTCCTTGCCCTAATTGGTGCGTTGGGGGCATCATTAAGCAGGTCGGCCATATTAACGCCAGGCCCAACAATAGGCCGTGGATTATTCACCCGGTACATATTATTCAATAATTGCCGGGTAAGTGTAGTTTTGATCCTTTGCAGGTCACTTACTAATTCAGCAAAGGCCATGCCGGTATGACGGTGTGGTATCAAAACAGACGACATGGCAATAAAAGGAATGTAATCGTCCGGCTCATTCTCTAGGATAGTCGAGCCAACAAAGCATATCTTGCGTCGTTCACCCTCAACTATGATATACGCCTCTTCGTAAAGAAGCATTCCGTCATTTGAATCTTGATTATCCTCGTCACTTGAATCACGGCGATTATACTTCTCAGCATTATATTCGTTGGTATCAGGAGAAGAGAGTCCTTCAACTACTGATTTCTTATATCCCATCTCGATAAGATCATCTTTTGACTTATCAGTTGAATGGATTATAAAATCAGCCCTTGAAAGGTCAAGGCCGCTTAACTTTTCATCAATAATCAATTCTTCGGGTGGGACAGACTCAACGAATTTACGCCCAGTTGTATGTGTCCGCTTATAAACTACATCATAAGTACCGTCTATATCATCATAGCCCTGCTCAATAGCTTCAAGTTCAGGGTCAGCTTCAAGTATGGCCAAGTCTTGCGGCAACAGCCCTTTGTATTCCTCGGTAGTTATCTCTTCAGATTCTTCATGCCAAACCTTTGCATAAGCTGTCGGTGAGAGTAATGCGTCCTTAACAAAGTTATGCAAAACAAGAAAGCCGTCATTCTCTTTCTTGAATATATAATTTATATACTCTGTTTCCTGCCGTGCAGCCTGTTCATCGTCAGCACCTGTTGGCTCAAATGATACAATTAAATCATCCCCGGCGAAGATACGCATTAAAGACGGCATGGCCCATTCAACCGTTTCAAGCACATCACGGCTCACAACCGAAGACAAACCAGCCTTTTCATTACCGTAAGGTCGGCCTAAATATTCGTTAAATATCTTCTGCCTAAAATTGGTTAGCTGCCCACCTTCGGCATTAAGGCCATTCGCCTTACGACTTGCAATTTTAGCAAGTAACTCAGAATCAGATAATTTTTTCATAAAATGATAATACTTCCAAAAAAAAGTATTGACAACAATAAATTGCTAAGAATCACATTATTTGTGAAGTGTCAACGTCAATTTTTGTCGTCTCATTCCAGCTAAGCATAAAATCAAGTGCTATTGTATCCTCTGCATGTGTAAGGATAACTGCATCAGCATGATCTGTTGACGGTATGCCTCTTGTTTTTCGCGCTTTCTTTGATTCGATAGCCACCTTATTCCTGTCATTGTCAAGGTTAAGGTATGGCCCTGATAATTCCCGTATCAGCTCTTCCTGTGCTGGTAATTGCGGTGCAGCAGTCGCGCTATTAATCCAGTCCCTTGTCCGTACCCACATTTCAGTAGTACGATTCGCATACATGGCGTTCTGTGGTGTGCCGCCAAAGTTAATCGGAACGATTATTTCACCATAACCAAGCCTACGAAGGCGTGAAATAACACCGTCACCCATGCCAGCGTCAATAAATACCATGCTAGGGTTATATTCCTTAATAACAATGACAATCTGGTCGGCAAAGTCCATTGCGTCAAGGCCTTGGAAAGCCCTAACAGGATGCAATAAACGGCCTTGCCTAATTGCAATAGTGGCCTTATCACCCTTGGCAGCAAAAGCTACATCAACCCCTAAAACAATAGGTTCATTTTCATATTCAGCTTTATGAAGTTTATTATTTAAACATGGCTCGATTATGTCAAGTGGGATGCAAATTTCCTCAGATGATGATGTCCAGGAACAGTAAAACTCCTGTTTAATCTGGCTTTCAGGCATCCCAGATTCCCGCTCTTCCTGAATTGCTTCCTCGGTTGGTATATTCGTATTATCACGGGTTAAATACTGATAGAACCATTTATCAGGGTGTTTTGCCCCAGATTCAGATGGGTCAGTAGCAACTGATTTAGCCAACTCGTACATGTGGTTCAATCCACGAGGCGTTCCATTAAGCAAAAACCAGCCGTCATTCTCGGCAAATATAGGCCGTAAAAGGTCAAGAACACCGTCACGCCATAGCGAAAACTCAGTACCAACCATGCCAACAGGGTTACCACCAACAAGTGAATCAGGATCATCTGAGCCTGTAATACGAATCAACGAGTCGTTAACGAGTAATATTTCCTTTGTTGTCTCATACTTTTTCTTTATGAGCTGCGGTGGGATATAATCAAGAAAACGCCGCCCTTCTTTATTAGCACCTGTCCAAATAATATTCCTTGTCTGCGTTGCATACGGCCCTACATAAAGATATGTGCCTACACGTTGAATGGCCTTGGCAACAAGTATATTCAGTGCTATTAAATCTTTTCCGTTTCTTCGCGGCCAAACAGTAAGACCACGATTAACAGTGCCATGGACAAAGGCATCCCAAACTGGCTGCTGGTAGTCACGAAGAATAAGGTCATAGGGTAAGTTTATTTCACTCATTTAAATTATCATCTGAATAATAGGTGTCATGCTATATCAATAAGCTGTGGTGCAGTTTGCTCTTCTTCATTCGTTGTTATTTGCGTAAGGCCATTCCCGCCACCAATATTGATAGTAAGAGGTGGCATTGTGCTAGTTCTGGTTGACTCAACAAAGTCACCGTCCAATTTACCCAACATCTCCACGGCTTTCATCCTATCCTTGGTCTCCTCTTCCTCATCCGCGCCAATCCCTGCATAAAAGTAGCGCCGCCCTACACCAGTAAGCAATGAGCGTTCATCCTTGGTAAGTGTATTGGCAGGTTGTGAGTAGAGTTGAGATACAAAGTCAGCATCAGCCCATATATGTGCAATGGCCTCTATCCTGTCTTTTGTCTCATCAAAAGGTGCAATCAAGTCCTGAAAAGGCTGCGATTGAATAATAGCTATCTGATCCTGGCTGGATAAAATAAAATCCCTAACCTCAGACAAGGCCAATGAATTAGCAATAACAGGTTCCCACCGATACCCATTAGCCTGTAAGTTAGAAAGGTTATGTTTTAAGACAAGCCGCTTAGATTCCGTCGCCTTACCTCTACATGTAGTAACGCGGATAATATTTACTAAAATAATTTCAGGGGAATCCAATAAAAAGCGTAACAGTGAGACTTCATCCAGCCATTTATTCCCTGTTACGTCAGGAAGATGCCCTAACTTCGCACCAGGCGAGGTTTTGGTTATATGGGCCAGAAGGTTATTCATGGTGCATGGACAGAGTAAAAGGCAAAAAACAGTAAGCCTACAGCGATAGATCCACAACCAAGGACAAAAGCGGCGGGCCAGGTAAGTGCATTAAGGGCTGTTACGAATTCAATCATTGTGGCCTCCAGTTAAGTTCAACTTTATTTTTTGTATGGTCATAAAACTCGTCGTCTAGTTCTGAGAGCTTAGGTAGGCGATAATAGGTAGGGGCGTCAAGCAGGCGTTTAATAAGAAGGCTATCGAGTATGGTTCTGTCTTTTGCAATATCAGGGTAATGCTCCGACAGATGTTCAAGAACAGTAGTTACCAACCTATATCTTTCACCTGCAATCTGCAAGTCTCTTCTGCTCAACTCCTCCATAGCCAAATAAAAATCCACCAAGTCGGCAATAACCTTCCTATCTTTAGTGGCAAAATAGATCATTGCCTCCACGTATCCCCTGGTATCAGTGATGGTGGGGATACACCCACCATCTATTTCGGCAGGGAATAATTCTCGTATTTCACGGTTCACTTCCTTCTTCTCCATGCCCATCCGTTCAGCTAGTTGTGAGCTGGATATTTTGAACGCTATCCTTGCTAACTCCTTGTTCTTGCTGTCTAATTCCGTCATTTATATACCTCCGAATAATGTAACTAACTGTTCGGTCTTCTGCTAAGGCTATTTTCTTTAGCTTAAATAATGTCTTGTCGGTTAATCTTGTATTTGTTTGTTTCATATAAGCACTATACCACATGTCTTAGTGATATACAACTATGAAGAATACCATGGCATATATTTACCAAACGTTGATATAGCTTAATCCTAGCGTGTATAACACTTTTTAAATTTTGTTAGAAATATTTTGAGGGGATACCAGAGCCAATCCGCGCACCACCTAGCCCCCCCCACCCCTTTTCTCAAGGCATACATGAGGTTTGCGTCCTAAGTCCCTGTAGTTCCGTGCTTTACCACATCTGGTAGTGTCAATTATCTAACATACCACATCTAGCAGCGTCTCAACCATTACATTAACTTAGCCCTCTATCTCCCTGTATCTACGCACCTTTACGCGACATCAGGCAGATAGCCAACCACCTCACCTGATACATTAACTATACCCACTAAGCCATTGATCTAGTGTGCCTTTACGCGACCTCAACGAGATAGCCAGCACACCTCACCTGATACATTAGCTTATCCGCCTGGCCACACCAGCCAAGCTATTCCACACCAGGCCACACCAGGCCACCAGCATATAGCCCTAAAATGGCCAGGAGGGCATGTTCCTGCAATATCCTGAGCCAATCAATACCATTGCATGCTGGCCATGTTATATCGCTCTTAGATGGAATAACCGTGGCGAATATCTTATTTAGTAAAACAAAGCATTTCTGCCTAGCAGAGAATATGAGAAGGTGCAAGATGGTTTTCCGATTAACCACCAAGGTGGCACGAAGGTGGCACGCTCGTTGAACCACCTTAAGTCGTTGTAATTAGGTCGTTAATCGAAAGGTGGCAGAGGTGGCACAAGGTGGCAGGTGGTTTAAAAAAAATTAGGTGTCCTTTGTCCTCTAACACATATATATAGTTTTTTTAT
>JAOZSN010000051.1 GCA_029939635.1 Deltaproteobacteria bacterium | reverse complement strand
TACAGAAAATCGCAAAAAATGACACCCTAAAAAGGCGATTTAATCACATTAAATCGCACAGTTACTCTTGCTAGGACAGACACTAACTACAGACAATTATGGGAACAAAAGCCACCTCGTCCTTGTCACAAAAAAAATCTTCTCCTCTCTTTTGGCATGACTTTTTAACCATTATTGACTAGATTGCCTTTTTCATTTTCTAATCTGGACACAATCAGCTCTTCTGTATCTACTTTGCTAGACTATTTATACAAACTTTAGCCTCTCTGAGGCTGCGCTTACCGGCCTGAACTGCTTCAACATATATGCCCCTTCCTTTACCACGACATCTTCTGCTCCTCGTCAGTATCCTGCTGCTGGGCTTCACAGGCCAGCTCCGCGCCGCTGAACAAGCAAATACCATCTTTGTACCTCTCAAGGCCAGCAGTTCCAGCCAGGATTCCACCTTCCAGGCTACCCTTGATGAAGATCTTGATAGAGCGGTAACCAGCCGTGATATGCGTTTTCTTGCTCGCTCCCAAGCCCAAACCAGCCTTGACTACGATACTGCCTGGCCACCATCCATGGCCCAAATGCGTTCACTGGCAAAAAACACTGCTAATATTGACTATGTGGTTGCCGGTAATGCCAGCAAGCTAGGGTCAACCATTGCCATTGACCTTATCATTTATGATCTGCAAAAAGGCCAGACCCTTCGCACCACCTTTGCTGAAACAAGTCAGGACAAACAGGCAGAGGCCATTGATTCCCTGGCCAAAGAAGTTACGGCCTATACCAAACGAGACCAACGCATCGGCGAAATAAAAATTTCAGGTAATAGTCGTATTGATGGCGGTGCCATCATGACCAAGATCAAAAATCGCCAGGGGGACAATTATGACCCCATATTATTACGTCGTGACCTCAAAAGTATCTTCAGGATGGGATTTTTTGATGACGTCTCCATTGACGTAACAGATGGCCCCAGTGGCAAAATCATCACCTTTGCAGTGAAGGAAAAAGAAATCATCGGCAGCGTCACCATTACAGGTGAAGACAAGATGAAAGAAGATGATATCAAAGAGATTATCACTGTCAGCGCCAACACTATCTACAACCCTAATCAAGTTAACAAGTCAGAAAGTTATATCCGTCAGATATATAAGGAAAAAGGTTATTACGACACCAAGGTCATTACCAAACTGTCCTATCCCAAAACAGATTACATAAATGTTGAATTTGTCATTACTGAGGGCAAAAAGCTCTACATCAAAGAAATTATCTTCCAAGGCAACCAGGTCTTTACCGACAAAGAACTCAAAAAAATAATGAGCACGTCGGAAAAGGGCTTCTTTTCCTGGTTTACCGAATCAGGGGTTCTTAAACGTAACCAGATCAGGGAAGATGGCGACCGCATTGGTGCCTATTACCAAAATAACGGCTTTGTGGATGCCCAGATTGGCGAGCCGGTTATTGACCATAAAGACGATGCCCTCACTGTCACCTTTCAGATCAAGGAGGGTGAACGGTATAAGGTCGGCCAGGTTGATCTGGCCGGAGATCTCCTTGATGGCAGAGAGATGCTGCTGCGCATGACCAATCTGGGTGAAGAACGCTATTTTACCCGTGAGGTGTTACGTAACGATGTTCTTGCCCTTACCGATTTTTATGCAGCCAAGGGTTTTGCCTTTGCCTTGGTTGATCCGGAGACCAAAAAAGATCCGGAAATGAAACGTATTGATGTCACCTTCCATATTTCTAAAGGTGAGTTGGTCTATGTCAACCGCATTATTATCAAGGGTAATGACCGCACGCGAGACAAGGTAATCCGCCGTGAGATTGCCCTGAAGGAAGACGACATCTATGACGCCTCAGCTATAAAACGCTCCACCGCCCGCCTCAAAAGGTTAGACTTTTTTGAAGAGGTAAACATAATTCCCGACCCCACCGATGAGGATGACATGATGGATGTCCTGGTGGAGGTAAAGGAAAAATCCACTGGCACCTTCAGCATTGGAGCTGGCTATAGCTCGGTGGACAGCCTGATGTTCATGGGCGAGATCAGCCAGAACAACTTTCTCGGCCGTGGCCAGCGCCTCTCATTTTCTGCCAATATTGGTGGTACCAACACGCGCTACAACCTAAGCTTCACCGAGCCGCACCTTAATGACTCACAACTCCTCTTTGGTTTTGATGTGTATCAGTGGGAACGGGAGTATGACTATTATACCAAATCGGCTTACGGTGGCTCTCTCCGTTTTGGCTACCCCTTATGGGAAAAATGGCGCGCCTACTGGAGCGTTGGCACTGACAACTCCAACGTTTATGACCCGGTTAACCTCTATGACATTTTGGAACCGGAATCATGGCAAACACTACAAGATATTAAACGCACCAACTATGCGACTTTAGGCGCCACCCGTGACACCAGAAATCGGCGTTATAGCCCTAGCAAAGGCTCACGTAACGTTATCTCCGGCAAACATGCAGGCGGTATATTTAGCGGTGACGCTGCCTTCAGCAAGATTGAAGGAAATACCAGCTGGTATTTTCCAGTATGGAAATCTCTGGTCTTCCATACTAAATTTGCCGCTGGCTACGTCCATGAAAATGAAGAGGGCAAGCTGCCTGACTATGAAAAGTTCTACCTGGGTGGCTTATCCACTGTGCGCGGCTTTGAAAACAGCTCCATCAGCCCCATAGACCCTAACACGCTATTTCGCACTGGCGGTACCAAGATGTGCTATACCAATCAGGAATTTATCTTCCCCCTCTTCAAGGATGCTGGCCTGGATGGTGTTATCTTTTATGATGCTGGCAATACCTGGGGAAGTGGCACTGACATGGATATGAGTGACCTGCGCCACGGCGCAGGTGCTGGTTTCCGCTGGATGTCACCCATGGGTCCCTTACGGCTGGAATGGGGTAAAAATCTTGACCCTCTGCCGAACGAAGACAGCTCGGTATGGGATTTTTCCATCGGCGGCAGCTTTTAACTACTGTTGTCAGTCGTCAGTTATTGTGCCAGTTTTCTTAACTCGGGGACATTACACATGAACAGATTATTATCCCTAACGCCGGCAACTGATAACTGGTAAATGGTAACTGTCGTTAGCTATGAACTCCCTCCTCACCGCCCTCTCCTCCCTAAAGCCAGGCACTCCCCTTACGGCCACAGGTCTACGCAGTAGTGGGGCAGCCTTACTGGCAGCACGATGCACCAGCCATCCCATCCTATTTATTGTTGCTGGCGAAGAGGATTTAAGCAGTCTGGTCAGTGACCTGCAATTTTTTACCACTCGCCCTATCCTGCCCTACCCCAGCTTTGATATTGCGCCTTACACCCCCCTCAACCCAGACCAACAAACCGCTGCCAACAGACTTGCGGCCCTCTACGCCATGGAGGAACTGCATAATCCCATCATGGTGGCCACGGCTGATGCCATGGTGCGCCGTACCCTACCACCAAACACCCTGCAGGATTTAGCCGAGTTACTCATCGCTGGCGAGGATTGTGATCAGGAGGTCTTGCTCAAATCCTTAAGTAGAGGCGGCTATGACCAGGTTTCCCTGGTACAGAACAGTGGAGAATTCACCGTGCGCGGTGGTATTGTTGACATCTTTGCACCTCCCTTTTCCCTGCCTGGCCAAAAATCAATCCAAGCCCCCCTGCGACTGGATTTCTTTGGTGATACCATCGAATCCATGCGTTATTTTGACCCGATCAGCCAACGTTCCATTGCTGAGATTGACGAGACAATCATCCTACCTGTTAATGATATCCTCTATCCCATTGACGAGACAGAAATGGCTGGCCTGCTGGGCCGCTTCAGCCAACGCAGCAGTGATGAAGGGTGGGACCGTCAGGAAACAGCGCGCATCAAAGAGCAGCTCAGCCAAGCCAGCCTCTTCCCTGGTGTGGAATTTTTCCTACCATTCTTTTATGGGCAGACCGCCACGGTCTCTGACTTTTTACCCAGCGACACCCTCATCATCACCTTGGAACCTTCCTCCTGCCACCAATGTACCGAGTTAACCTGGGAACGTATTGAAGCCAATTATGGCGATGCCACCAGCAAGCATCTGCCCGCCCTGCCTCCGGCAGATCTTTTCCTATCCCTAGCTGAGCTAGATACGGAGCTGCTGCGCTTTGCTCAACTACGGCTCACTGATTTTGTTGGCCCAGATGATCAAGCCATAGCCGTCCATACCGCCAACCACAGCCTGCTCAAACAAAATCTAGATCTACAACGCGCTAAACAGGGACTGATGGCCTCCCTAGCCAACCATTTCACTTCTATCCAGGAGGAAGGTGGACACATTGCTTTGGCCTGCCGATCAGCCAGGCACCGGCAAAATCTAGCTGAAATCCTTGAAGGCTATCAGCTCACAGTAGCACCAGCACAACTCCCCTTTGACCCGGCCAGCACCACAAGCGAGAACATCACCCTATTACCAGAACCTCTCTCCCAAGGTTTTGCCCTGCTCGATGAACGCTTCCACCTTTTTTCAGAGTTAGAGCTTTTTGGCGAAAGAAGAATAAGCACGCGGCGCATACGCAAACATCCAGCCGCCGGGGCAGCAGTGAGTTTTGAACAGCTGGCCGCTGATGAATTGGTGGTGCATACCACCCATGGCATCGGGGCCTACCAGGGCATTACCACCATGGCCATGGGTGATATTGCCAGTGATTTCTTGATCATCAACTATAAGGGCAAAGACAAGTTATACGTGCCCATCGACCGCATCAATACGGTGAGCAAGTATAAGGGCCTCACTGATAAAAAACCCAAAATTGATGCCTTAGGTTCCAAAAGCTGGGCCAAGACCAAGAGCAAGGTTAAGGAGGCAGTCTGGAAGGTGGCCCAGGATCTGCTTCGCCTCTATGCCAAACGCCAGGTTGCCGATGGCCATGCCTTTAGCCAACCCTCCGGACTCTACCATGAACTGGTGGAGTCCTTCCCCTATGAGGAAACCACAGGCCAACAGGAATCAATCAATAAATGTCTTGATGATCTCACCTCACAGCGCACCATGGATAGATTAGTCTGTGGCGATGTGGGCTATGGTAAGACGGAGGTAGCCATCCGTGCTGCCTTCAAGGTGGTTGAGGATGGCTTTCAGGTGGCGGTACTGGTGCCCACTACGGTACTGGCAGAGCAGCATGCCGAATCATTCCGCGAACGATTTCAGAATATGGCCGTACGGGTGGAGAGCCTTAACCGCTTTCGCTCTCGCAAGGAGCAGTCTACCATTATTACCGATCTCGCCGCTGGCCAGGTGGATGTAGTCATCGGCACCCATCGTCTTTTATCCAAGGATGTGCAGTACAACCGTCTTGGCCTGCTCATAATCGATGAGGAGCATCGTTTCGGGGTGGTCCATAAGGAAAAGATTAAAAAAATACGTCAGAATATCGATGTGCTCACCCTCACCGCCACCCCTATTCCACGGACATTGCAGCTCTCCCTGCTAGGGGTGCGCGACCTGTCAGTGATCAGCTCCCCACCCAGCCACCGCCGCACCGTCAAGACCTTTGTTGCCCGCCAAGATGACCTGGTCATCAAAGAGGCCATTATTCGTGAATTACAGCGTAAAGGCCAGGTCTTCTTTGTCCACAACCGGGTTCAATCCATCCATGAACAGGCCATGGGCATCCAAAAGTTGGTACCCGAGGCACGTATTGCCGTGGCCCATGGCCAGATGCCAGTGAAAGTACTGGAAGAGATCATGGTTGACTTTGTCAACCATCGTATTGATGTGCTTATTTGCACTACCATTATCGAATCAGGCCTGGACATCCCCAATGCCAACACCATCATCATCACCAGGGCAGACCGCCTTGGCCTGGCCGGCATCTACCAATTGCGTGGCCGAGTAGGGCGCTCTCGACAACAGGCCTATGCCTACCTGTTGGTACCCTCCATGGATGGCCTGTCCAAAGATGCCAAACGACGCCTGCGAGCCTTGATGGACTATAATGAGCTGGGCGGCGGCTTTAAGCTTGCCATGAGTGATCTGCAGATCAGAGGCGGTGGCAATATCCTTGGAGAATCACAGAGTGGTACCATTGCTGCGGTGGGCTATGACCTCTACCTTGATCTGCTCCAAAAAACAGTGGAGGATCTAAAACGGGGAGAGACTGCTGATGACCTCGCTGATTTTGAGCCAGAAATCACCCTGCAGGTTTCGGCCCGCATTCCGCCAAGCTATATCCCAGATCCAGAACAGCGCTATATTGCCTACCGTAAGATCACCAGTATTACTGACGAAGAGCAGCTTATTGACCTGCGTGCTGAGCTTACTGACCGCTACGGTACCATTCCTGAAGAAACGGCCAATATCCTGGGCATTATTGAGCTGAAAATCCCCATGCGCCGTCTCTGTATCGCAAAACTGGAACAAGGCCCCGGCAGATTGGCCCTTACCTTCCTTGAGCAGACACCAGTCACGCCGCAACAAATCTTACTCATGGTCCAGCTCTCAAACAATCGTATGCGTCTGACACCTGAAAACCTGCTGGTGGTAGAAACCTCTACCCAAAATGCAGAGTTGATCTTTGCGGCTGCCAAAAAATTGTTGCAGGAGCTTGACCACAGTGCTATTACTAGCTAAGTTACGATCATATCGTCAAAAATCGTAGTTCACCTCCCTTTTCATGATCACTTTTATGGTTTTCTAATCTTGCTTAAAAAATTCATTTTCACCCTTATTTTTGTTTGTATCTGTTCAGTTGGTCATGCCAAGGTTATTGACCGCGTGGTGGCTGTGGTTAATGAAGACCTCATCACCCTTTCTGAGCTTAATGAAGAAGGGGAACATTTTTTTAAAAAAATCAGGGCTGAGGCACCGGCCGATCAGCTGGAAGATGCCTTACATCACGCCAGAAAACAGGTTCTTAATTCCATCATCGACCGTAAGCTCCTACTGCAGCGGGCCGAAAAGCGTGGAATCACCCTCTCGCCTGAAGAGATCGACATGCAGTATTATGGCATCATGGAAAAAAATAACCTGACGCCTGATCAGTTTAGCGCAGAACTGGCAAAAATCGGCTCCTCTCCTGAAACATATAAACAATCTCTCAAGGCACAAATCATCAGGCAACGCCTCATCAGCTATGAAATTCGCTCCAAGGTCGTTATCACCAACGAGGATATTGAAAAATATTATCGTGAGGAGTATGGTCTTGAAAATAAAGAAGATGGTCTGCACATCAAGCAGATTGGCGTTTTATGGGGAGCTAAAGGACGAGCAAAAGACAAGCAGGATGCCCGACTTAAGGCCGAGCAGTTACGCGGCATGATTATGGCCGGCGAAAATTTCGCTGATATTGCCACGGAGTACTCTGATCTACCCTCGGCCCGTGATGGTGGTGATATCGGTGTTTTTGCTGAGGATGAACTTTCAGCACCCATGCGTCAGGGCCTGGCGGGCTTACGGCCCGGTGAGGTGAGTTTGGTACTTGAGACACCATCAGGTTTTCAGTTTTTCAAGCTCCTCTCAGCCAGACAGGGCAATGTCATCAGCCAGGCTCCCCTTGAACTGGTTAGAGAAGAAATTCGTGCCACCCTGCATGATCGTCAGATGAAAGAAAAATTTGACAAATGGGTGGTGAAATTAAGAGAGCACTCCTACGTTGAGGAACAACTATAATGAGCCTTGACAACACATCAGAGACAAATAATGCCACCTCACTGGGCAGTTATCTGCAGTGGGAGCGGCAAAAAAAGCAACTCTCCATTGAAGAGGTTGCCAAAAGTACCCGCGTTCCCATTGATGTGCTTCAAGCCATAGAGGCCGGGAACCAAAGCAGCATGCCTGCCCCGGTCTTTGTAAAAGGCTTCCTAAAAATATACGCTGACTTCCTTGGTCTTGACCAGCTGGATGTGCTGGAGAGATACCGCACAGAATGGGATACCACTACACCAGAACCCTCACCTGAGGCCCTTGGTGAGGAATCCATGGCCCAATCTACGCCCTTCTTGCTTTCTGGTCGTTTTGCCTTGCTGATCATTGTCTTGTTGGCTATCCTGGCCTGTGCCTATTTTTTTTTCAAGGCCAATGACTTGGGGGCTCCCCTGGCACTAAAAAAACAGATCATCCCCCCTGCCCAGTCAACTGAAACAGCGATGGTCATTGCCACCACCACGCCACGTACCACCACCATTGGCCCAGAACTTGGCCCCCAGACAACTCTGCTCATCCCCTGTCAATCCGCAGGCAAAATTGATCCAGAAGAGGGAGAACAAACAGACACAAAACACTCTGCGGTTCATCCCCAAAAAGTGATAGCTCACAATATCCCGGTACCACAACCCAGCCCAATGAGTACTGCCACCACACCAATTCTCCCAACAATGGAACCCAATACTATCCAGAGGATTACTCCTGTTGCCGCCAATGAGCCGGAGGAAAATGTTGCACACATTACTGCCCAGGCCTTACCGGTTGACCTGCACATCCGTTTCACTAAAAAGACCCATATTACCGTGAGCCAGGATAACCAAGGTTCAGAGGAATATCTCTTTGCGGCAGGCGAAGAAAGCAGCTGGCAGGCAGATACATTCATCTCGGTAAATGTGGAAAATGGCTCAGCAGTTGAGGTTACAGTGAATGGCAACCCCATGCCGGTGACCAGCCAGAATGACCAACCCCTTATCTTTACCCTGCCTCCAGATGTAACCTAAAAAACAACTGTTATCAGTTCCCTGTGCTAGTTACCAGTTAAAGACTGTTATCTTCAGTTACGACATTCATATCGCAAACTAGCAACAGGCAACTAGCAACGAGTAACTGTCTTTTCCCATGCCCACCCATGAAACCGAAGCCATTGTTCTTAAGGTCTTTGACCATGGAGAGTCGGACAAGATTATCACTTTATATACCGAAGGCTATGGCAAAATTACCGCCATTGCCAAGGGAGCTAAGCGCAGCAAACGCCGTTTTGTCAACAAGCTGGAGCCTTTCAGCCACCTGATAATCACCTTTGCCACCAATAAATACTCATCAATGGTACGCATTGATGAGGCAGAACTTCTGGCCCCATTCCCACAATTACGTAGCGATTATCAACGTTTCAGCTGTGCTTCCCTTATCTGTGAATTAGTCCTCAACTGGCTGCCAGATCACGATGCTGACCACACCCTTTTCACACTGCTAACCTGGTCCATGAGCCAGCTAGGCGAACAACGTCCTCTCACAACCCTACTCTTCTTCCATCTCCATCTCCTCACCCTGCTCGGCTTTCATCTCCACCTGGAGAACTGCCAGCACTGTGGCGGCAAAGAAGGCCCCTTTCTCTTTCATCCTGAAACAGGAGGTATTCTCTGCAAGGGCTGCCAAAAAACATCAGGAATGGCAGCAGGCATCCCACTATCCCTGGGTACCCTGAAAATCCTCACCCGAGCCCGTGACCTGCCCATGACAAAATGGCCCCGCCTCTCCTTTTCAAACCAATCAATAGGAGAGGCCAAGGCCCTTTTCCAGGCCCATACCAGTTATTTATTGCAACGTGATATTCATTCGTGGAAGCAGATTAACTGCAGGTGACAAAAGGTAGTCAGTTATCAGTGCCAGTTGTCAGTTGTCAGTAGTCAGTAACTACCCTGTTTTACAGCAGTAGTATTTGCTGTTAACTGACAACTGACTACTGACTACTGTCTTTACACCTCCAACCCCCAAATCTCCCGGGCATACTGACCAATAGTTCTATCACTGGAAAATTTACCCATCCTCGCCACATTGAGAATTGTCTTTCTTGTCCATAGATCTGTATCAAGGAATTCCTGATCAATAATATCCTGACAGGCTAGGTATGATTCCAAATCAGCCACGAGCAAATATTGATCATGGGGATTCATCAGGCTGTCCACAATGGGTTGAAAGAGGTTGCGATCACCGTCGCTAAACGTCCCGGAGCGTAGGGAATCAATAATGGCCGCAACCACAGGATTAGTGGCGCAAATTTTCTGCGGTGTGCGGCTAAGTTGGCGTTTTTCAAATTCCACCTCTTCAGCAGTCATACCAAAGATGTAGAAATTGTCTTCACCGATCTCCTCAAGCATCTCGATATTGGCACCATCCAAGGTGCCCACTGTTAAGGCGCCATTCAAGGAAAACTTCATATTACCTGTACCAGATGCCTCGGTACCAGCCGTGGAGATCTGTTCAGAAAGATCAGCCGCCGGCATAATAATTTCAGCCTTGGAGACATTATAGTTGGGGATGAATACAACTTTAAGTTTATCCCCCACGCGCGGATCATGATTGACCACATCTCCCACAGAACAGATGAGTTTAATAATAAGCTTGGCCTGAAAATATGAGGGAGCAGCCTTCCCTGCAAAAATCTTGACCCGACCGACCGGCACGGAGTCAGGATTTTCAATAATGCGCTGATATAAATGGATGACATGCAGGCAGTTCAATAACTGCCGCTTATACTCATGGATACGCTTTACCTGCACATCAAAAAGGCCATGATGGTCTACGACAGTGCCACAGCACCCTGCCACATACTCGGCAAGTCGATGCTTATTGGCCAGTTTGGCAGCCTGCCATTTCTGGCAAAATGCCGTATCATCGACAAATTTTTCTAGTCCTCGTAACTCTTCAAGATTGGTTATCCATTTCTCACCAATGGCATCATTAATAAGATCGGAGAGGTCAGGGTTACATTTCAGTAACCAGCGTCTGGGGGTAATACCATTGGTCTTATTATTAAATTTACCCGGATAAAACTCATGAAACGTTTTAAAGATGCGCGTCTTAAGGAGATGGGTATGTAGTTCGGCCACACCATTCACGGAATGACTACCCACAATTGCCAAATGGGCCATACGCACCCGTTTACCATTATTTTCATCAATAATTGACAATTCCCGCAGCTTATTAGCATCACCCGGATAGGTATCAGCCACCTGCTGGAGGAAACGGTGGTTGATCTCGAAAATGATCTCCATGTGACGCGGCAAGAGCCTGCCCAGCAACTCCACCGGCCATGTCTCCAAGGCCTCCGGCATCAGGGTATGGTTGGTATAGGCAACGGTATTAATGGTAATATGCCACGCCTTTTCCCAACTTAGCCCCTCATCGTCTAACAGCAGACGCATTAGCTCAGGCACGGCTATGGAAGGATGGGTATCGTTGAGCTGGACAGCGATTTTATTGGGGAACTCATTAAAGGAATCATCATGCTTCTTCTTATAACGCCGCATGATGTCCTGAAAGGTAGCAGCCACGAAAAAATATTGCTGCTTAAGACGTAACTCCTGCCCCCGCACCTCGGTATCAGATGGATATAACACCTTGGAGATGGTCTCGGACTTAACCTTACTCTGCACCGCACCAATATAATCGCCCTTATTGAAGAAGTTGAGATCCAACTCCCGTGAGGCCTTGGCCGTCCATAGACGCATATTGATGACATGGTCATTATCATAGCCAGGGATCAACATATCACAGGCCATGGCCATGACATCATCGGTCTCTACCCACTTGGAACGATAGCGACCATCATTATCAACATAGCTGTGGATACGACCATTAAAATGGACAGGGTAGAAAAAATTAGTACGCTGAAACTCCCACGGGCAACCATAACGCATCCAACTGTCCGGGCTCTCCACCTGTTCGCCATCAATAAGACGCTGCAGGAAAAGGCCATACTCATAGCGAATACCATAGCCATAGGCAGGAATCTTCATGGTAGCAATGGAATCAAGAAAACAGGAGGCCAGGCGCCCTAAACCACCATTTCCCAAGGCAGCATCTTCCTCCTGCTCGCGAATCTCCTCCAGCTCAAAACCGATATTATGAAGGGCCTTGTCCACCTCATCATAGAGGCCAAGGTTGATTAGGCTGTTACCCAAGGAGCGACCTACCAAAAATTCCAGAGAGAGATAATAGACCCGTTTTTGGTGCTTATCATAATATTCCTGCTGGGTATTGATCCATTTCTCCATCAACACATCACGCATGGTGTACGAGATGGCATTATAGACATCCCGTGGCCCAGCCCGTTCAGGATCACGCCCCAGCAGACTTAGGAGATGTTGCTTAATACTCTTTTCAATATTCTTGGCGTTGGGAACACCAATGATTGATGTTTTCTTTGCTTTTTTTCTAGTAGCCATGGAATTACCTTGATCCTTTGTAAGTTTTTTTGGGTGGTGATTATGAATCAGCTTACAACAGAGAGAAATCCCAGGTCAAACCCTTGTTTGGAAAAATATTTTTTTCTAGAAATTACTTTGAAGATGTCGTGTAGTGGGCAAGCCAGGCAAAAGCCTGCTTTTTACTAATAATATCTCCAGTGACCTGCAACAGTTCAAGTTCACTGAAAATTTCTTTAAACAGAGGACCGGGGTCAAGACCAGCATTGATGAGATCTTGCCCATCTAGCAGGAGGGGGGCAGAGAGAACAGGGGTGATATGGCTTTCCATCACCTGCCAAACTAAAGCAAAGAGGCTGGCAATCTCCCCTTCCATATCAGCAGGTTTATCCTCCCCATCCCCGGCGAGACTATCAGCCATGGCCAGCAAAAAAAGGCCGGGGATATGATCACCCAGCGCCTTAGCCAGACGCAGGCAGGCCTTCACCGAGACTGGCCCCTGGCGTTTGATATTGCAAAGGTGGAAAGGACGCATATGCTGACTTATAAAGAGCGCCACCAGCTCAGCATCGTGTTTAGGCAATTTCAAGCGCGGCGCTATCTCCCTTTTAAAGAGGGCCGCGCCATGTTGATCATGCTGATAAAAGGTAATACGCCCCTCTTTTTCCCCCCGGGTGGCCACCTTCCCTACATCATGGAATAAGGCCGCCCATTTGAGACAGCGATGGTGCATCTGGTCTGCCACATACTTTTTCATCTGACTAGCCTGCTCCCCAAAAAAACGCTCAAGATCGGCCAGAACCTTCTCCAGACAGGAGAGGGCTTCAAGATTATGGGCCAGAACATCAAGATGATGGCTCCCTGGCTGCGAGACATCATGACCAATAGCCAACTCAGGAAAGACAAACTGCAAGATGCCAGCATGAGCCATATCCTCCATAACCATACCAGCCCGTGCTGAAGCAAATATCAACTGCAATTCAGCAACAAGACGCTCCACTGCCACCTGATCCAACCTGGCTATGGCAGTTGCAGAGGCGGTTGTAAAATCAGCATCCAGGCTAAAGCCGGTCTGAGCCCGGAAACGATAGCCCCGCATGATACGTAAGGGGTCATCAGCCATGGCACCATCATAGACAAGGCGCAGTTGCTTGAAGCTTAAATCCTTTTCACCCTGGTACGGATCCACCAATGACTGAGGATCTGCACCAGCAAGCCAGTCAACCAACGAAAAGGCCATGGAGTTTACCGTAAAATCTCGCTGCCCTAAATCTTCAGCAATGGTGGCAACACCACCCTTAAAACAGGCCAGATCAATTATCTCACCATGCCACACCAGCCGTCCAACCAGATACACCTCATCAAGAATGATGAACGTCGCCCCCATTTCCCCTGCAACACGCCGCCCCAAAGGGAAAGGATCGGCAGATACAGCCAGATCAATATCCGTGGCGCGCCGACCCTGGAGATGATCGCGCACCGCGCCACCCACCACAAAAACAGCAAGCCCCATGGACTTGGCCTCTTGGGCGATAACGTGGAGCAGCTGTGTCTTTGTATCTTCGTTCATCTCAACAGACATATCACAAGTTTACGGTTTACGATTCGAAGTCGTTGCTTATCTGCGGTTTACGGTTTAAAGAAACTATACTTACGCTGATCCATCTTGTATTCCTTCTGACTCCTATCTCCTGACTTCAATATTCAAAATCACTATGAAGATTAAAATTACCCCCCTAAATCTCATCGACTTTGATGACCAGCGCTACAGCATCTTACCTAACCCTGCCGAGACTGTCCCTGAAAAGCTGCGAGACTCCATTGGCCGTATCGGTATACTGCACCCACCGCTGATTATCGAACAGAGCAGAGATCATTTTGTCATTATATCTGGCCGCCAGCGCCTACTGGCAGCCGTAAGTCTCCACCAAAAGAGTTGCGAATGCCGGGTACTGAACGAAACAGCGACACCAGTAGAAATATTTTCCCTGCTCTTAGAAGAAAGCCTCTTCACATCGTCCTTTACTATAGTTGAACAGGCACTTTTTTTAAAGAAAGTACTGACCTGGATCAGTAAAGAGGAGGCTGCACAACGTTTCCTGCCAGTCATGGGAATCCCTCCCCATACCAGCCAACTTGAACGACTCTTACGCCTCACTGAACTGGAAGAAATAATCCTGACCAGCCTCCAGGAAGGTAACCTGGACAGCAAGGTTGCCTATGAATTACAAAAACTCAGCTTCAATAACCGTCTGGCCCTCTTTGAAATCATCACCACCCTGCGCCTCTCGGTGAGCAATCAAAAAAAACTGCTTCTCATCAGCAGAGAGTTAGCCGCTCGCCAGGGAATACAGATAAGTGATTTACTCGGCGAAGAAGAAATCCAGGCCATCCTCAACCAGCAGGGCAATATCCCCCTGATCAGCAAACAACTCTTTACCTACCTCCATGGTCGTCGTTTCCCTCGCGCCACAGAAGCCGAAGAAGAATTTACCACCTTTGTCCGGGACTTATCCCTACCAGCCACCAACACTGTGCAGCATAGTCCATTTTTTGAAAAGGATGAGGTAAGCCTGACCATCACCTTTGCAGACCGACAGACGTTGGCTGCATTCTGCCAAAAGGAGCACATATCATGAAAAGTTATCACAAAGAATTATGGTTTGAGGTGCCCACCCGGCGGGCCTTGATCAACATCACATCTGATGTGGAGGAATGCCTGCGCGAATCAGGCATCAAAGAAGGGTTGCTGTTATGCAATGCCATGCACATCACCGCCTCGGTCTTTATTAATGACGATGAGTCAGGTCTGCACCATGACTATGAGGTGTGGCTAGAAAAGCTGGCTCCCCATGCCCCCACCAGCCAATATCGCCATAACGGCTATGAGGACAATGCTGATGCCCACCTAAAACGGCAGATCATGGGACGCGAGGTGACCGTCGCTATCACCAATGGCAATCTCCACTTTGGTACCTGGGAGCAAATTTTCTATGGTGAATTTGATGGCAAACGCAAAAAGAGGGTGCTGGTGAAGATTATTGGCGAGTAGTTTGTCGCAGTTGCTAATCATCTGTTGACCGACAACTGTAGTTACCCCTTGCCCTTAATATTCTTCACCCTGGCTCGGTAGCGATCTGGCGGCAGAACCTTGATGATTTGCTCGCCGATTTTTTTATTTTCATAATAAAACTGGGCCTGCCAGCGACCATATTGCATCTGTGTATTGTCTGGAAAGGTGAGATCAACCACCTGACGCTGACAATAGCCGGTGGTCATTCGGCGTACTGCCACCACCTGTTTCTGGGGGTTAAGCCACTTGACAGTTATAGGAATCTGCCGGTTGGCAGGCATAAAATTCACAAAATAGAGAACCCCAAAACGCTGACCTAGTTCACCGGGAATACCGATCTCATGGCCATCAAACATCTGATGCCTGAGTAGGGTGGATTCAATATCTGAAAGTCCTGCATAGCGCTTGCTTAAATCACCATCCTTTGCAAAGGCAGTCTTAATAATGCCAAACTTCTCCACCTGCAGACCCCAGATTTTCACCCCTTCTTCATCGTCCTCACCATCAGCAGAGACGACAGGAACAATAGGCCGTGCCTGTTGGCCAGTAGAACGCCCATAGATGATTTTTAAAAATTTCTCCGGAACTTTTTTGGCCTTATCAAGGTTCCGGGCATTCTCTAGGCGGGTCTTGCTGAGCACGGCATCCTTTAAAATTGCCCGGTTAAGATTGGCGTCATTAATATTTGCCCTGGTAAGATCCGCATTGCTGAGATTAGCATCGGTGAGGTTGGCCCAGCGCAAATCAGAACCCTGCAGATTAGCATGGTTCAAATCACTCCTAGAGAGATCAGCATTGGAGAAATCTACGCCCTGCAGGTCAGCATAGGTCAATATGGCCCCCCTTAAATTTGCATTGCGTAGATCAAAGCGCACCACAGCCACATCATCAAAAAGACTGGATTTAAGCTTCATGAGCAGCTGGGGAGAAGAGGTCAGATTTACGCCAGTGAGGTTCGCCCCCTTAAGATCGGCATTGGTCAAGTCAGCATAGGTTAAATCAGCCCTGGTGAGGTTGGCTGAACTTAAAAATGCATTGGTAAAATTGACTCTGGTGGCATCCACTGCTGTTAAATTAGCATGGGTAAGATTGGCAAGATGCATATTAGCTCGGGAAATATCAGCCTCTTCAAGATAACAATCGGTGAGATTTGTACCCACCAGACTACTTTCCCCAGAAAGATCAGCCTCGTGCAGATTGGCACCTGTCATATTAGCATAATCAAGGGTGATGCTGGTGAGATCAGCCCCCACCAAACTGGCATTGGTGAAATTGGCCTTACTGAAATCACCACTGGCTAACTGGCTGCCAGCCAGATTAACATTGGTAAAATTGGCCTGTTGGCCCTGGGCCTTATGCAGATCTGCCTTGCCTAAATCTGCTCCATGGAAATCAGCCTGGCGCAGATCAGCCCCGTGTAAATCAACGCCATGGAGATTGGCCTGACTCAAATCTGCCTGCTGAAGAATGGTACCAGCAAGGGTGGCATCATGGAGATCAGCAGAATATAGACGTGCTCCGGTCAGATTACTGGCAGTCAAATTAATCCCGGCCAGCCTGGCCTGGGCAAAATCAGCGCCGCTCAGGTTGGCTTCAGAGAGATCAGCCTTTTCCAGCAAGGTTGACGAGAGATTGGCATTAACCAGGGACACACCAGAGAGGCGGGCCTGCCCCAGATTTGTGCGAGTTAAATCAGTATTGAGCAGATTGGCACCACGGGCATCTACTTGTGACAAATCAGCCTCGATGAGCAGGGCACCTTGCAGGGAGGCCTTGCGTAGATCCGCCTGCTGCAGATTGGCCTTGGAAAGATCAACACCATCCAGTCTGGCCTCAAGCATAATAGCTTGCTGGAGATCGGCCTTTTGTAAATCAGCATGGAGTAAAGAGGCCTTGGTAAAACGGGCTAGACGCAGATCAGCATAACGTAAATTTGCCCGCTGCAGAGTAGCACCGCTGAAATTGGCCTCAGACAGGTCGGCCTTGCTTAAGTTGGCATCGGAAAGATCTGCATTACGAAAATCAACTTGGCGAAGATCCAGGGTAGAAAGATCAATACCGGCCAGATTCAAACCTTTAAGGCTTCTCGTTTTCTGGAGGCGTTCAGCAATATCGTGGACACGCTCCTTGCTGGCCACCCGCTCCATAACATCGTGGGAAAGGGGCAGAGGCTTATTCTGAAAGGCAGCGGGAACAATGGTGGCAAAAAGCACGGCCCCCTGACCAGAAATGACCAGATAGAGGGTAACCAGTACCGCCAGAGAGAGTCCCACCGGCAGCATGGCGCGCTGGCGCGATCTGAAAAATTGAAGCCAGGCAGGAGAGGACGTCAGGGGGGTAATTATGGAACGCTGGCCACACTCTGTATCAGGACAACGCACCTTCCGACCAACAAAACGGCTCGGTAATTCCTTGGTCAGACCACAGCCGGGACATTGAAACAGAGCACCAGCCTTATTTTTTTTTCCTTTGAACAACATAGGGTATCTTTAGTATACA
>JAOZSN010000050.1 GCA_029939635.1 Deltaproteobacteria bacterium | reverse complement strand
CAAATTCAGGGCTTTGGTTTAGTTGTTACCCGCCAAAAAGAGGAAAAATTAATTTTTATTGATAATATCCGACTGGAAAAATAATTATTAGTTTGTCTGTTTTGGTCTCTTGATGTATATAGTTGCCCTTCAGAATAAAGGAGGAAGTTGGCATGGTAAAACGAAAAAAGCAGAAGAAGCTTTTGCCCCGAGACTGGAACATGGTTGCTTTGATTAACCGATCGGGCGGTAAGGGTAGACATAAATCAAAGAAACATAGACCTCGCACTACCAGCAAGGTTGTTTGGAAAAAAAGCCTTAGAGAATGGTATAATCAATCTCTGAGGCTTTTTTTCTTTGCGCTCCCACAAGCTCTGCGTTAATTATATAGTACTAATTAAGTAAATGTTTATGTTTCCCTGACCCCTGACCCCTGACCCCTGACCCCTGACCCCTGACCATGACAGTTCTTGAATCTTTAGTTATAAAAAATAACGATGCGCTTATTGCCTTTGCTCGGCGTTTGGGACATCGTTTTGTTGACCTGTCATTGCTACAAGAGGCCTTTATCCATAGCTCCTATGCCTTTGAACAAAGTGGTGACTTACAGCGTGATAATGAAACCTTAGAGTTTCTAGGGGATGCAGTGTTGGATCTGGCCGTGGGGCACGCACTTTTTGAGCAGTATGCCGAGATGAAAGAGGGCTCATTGACTCAATTTCGTGCTGCTGTAGTTCAGGAAGGGCAGTTGGCTCGTATGGCTCGTCAAGTTGATATGGGGCGTTTTCTCCTTTTGGGGCGGGGAGAGGAGGCCTCCGGCGGTCGCGATAAGGATTCCATCCTCTCCTGTACCTTTGAAGCGGTTATGGGGGCGATTTTTCTTGATGGTGGCTATGGGGCTGCCAATAAGGCGGTTGCGGAGTTGGTTGTGCCATGGTTTGAGGAGTGTCGCCAGTTTATGGCTCTGGCTGATGCTAAGAGCAAGTTGCAGGAGTTGTTACAGCAGCGTTTTGCCCAAGGGCCGACTTATACAGTAGAAGGTTCCAAAGGGCCAGATCATGATAAGATCTTTACTGTGGCGGTTCGTTTTCGCGGTCAGACCTTGGCCTTGGGAGAGGCGAAGAATAAAAAAAGGGCAGAGCAGCAGGCTGCTGCCAAGGTGGTGGCTGACTTTGCCTCTTACTCCTTTGGGGAGGGGATAGCGGATGAAATATAAAATACATCCCATTGTGATGGGAACCAAGGTGTTTGATAAAGGCATGATGACCTATCAGCATGGCTATGGCACACCATATACCATACCCATTTATTGCTGGTATCTGGAGGGGGCTGGACAGAAAATTCTAGTGGATACCGGGGAAATGCGGCCTATCCAATCAGCAGATAGGGAAGAATCCATTGGTGGCAAGATCTACACCTTTGAAGAGGGGTTGGCTAAATGGGGTTTGTTACCAGAGGATATTGATATTGTCATCCATACCCATCTTCATGCCGATCATTGTGAAAATGACTATAAATGTGTAAATGCCCGTTTCATTGTCCATGAGGCTGAGCTGGCTGCCATCCAAAATTATCATCCCTTGGATTTTCGCTATGTAGAAGATTATATTTATGAGATTCAGGAAAATAAACAGATTGATGTTGTCCATGGAGACCAGGAAATTGTTCCGGGTGTCTCTGTGATGTATACACCTATCCATACCCCTGGAGGATTATCGGTCTTTGTGGAAACCGATGCGGGTAAGGCGGTGATCACCGGTTTTTGTGTTATTCGGGAAAATTTTGAACCACCGCAAGAGATTAGAGCCATGGAGATGGAGGTTATTCCTCCAGGAACCCATGTCAATAGTTATGAGGCTTATGATACCATGCTGAAGGTTAGAGATGCGGCTGATATAATCATTCCTCTTCATGAGCCAGAATATGCCAGCATTGAGACTGTTGGGTAGTTTTTTTACTACAGAATACAGGAGGCAGGTGTTTGGAGGAAAATTTGTTAAGTCGTTATTCTGTCTCTTGACTTCTGAAAAAATGTGACCCCCTTTATTATCCCATTTTTCATTGCTCATCAGGGCTGTCCCCATCAATGTGTTTTTTGTAACCAGAGAGCCATTGCTGGTCGGGATGACAGTGCTGTGACCCCGTCCCGGATTAGGGCCGCTATTTCTGAGCAACTGGCGTGGCCACGTTTGCAGGGGCGGCCAGTACAGGTTGCCTTTTATGGTGGGAGCTTCAGCTGTCTGGAGAGGGGGGTGCAGCTTGGCTATCTTCAGGCGGTGGAACCTTTTTTGGCCAGTGGTCAGGTAGAAATGGTTCGGGTTTCCACCCGCCCAGATTGCCTGGATAGGGATGCTGTTGTTTTACTTCAGGATTATGGCGTTGGCTTGGTGGAGGTTGGGGTGCAGTCCTTGCATTCTGAGGTGCTTGCCCAGAGCGAACGGGGGCATAGTGTTACCCAGGTGGAAGAGGCCTTTGCTCTGTTGCACGAAGTCGGCATGACCGTGGGCGGCCAACTCATGGTTGGACTGCCTGGTGATTCACCTAGTAGGGCTCTGGGGAGTGGTAGAAAGCTTTGTGCTTTGCGTCCTGATTTGGTGCGGATATATCCAACCTTAGTGGTGACTGGTAGTAGACTTGCTGCGTGGTATCAGATGGGCTCCTATCAGCCCTGGTCTTTGGCTAAATCTGTGTTGGTCTGTGTTGCCCTCAAAGAATTTTTTGATCAGGCAGGGGTGACGGTAATTCGTATGGGCCTCCAGGCGGCTAGGGCGTTGGAGGATAATCTTGTGGCTGGCCCCTATCATCCCGCCTTTGGTGAGATGGTGTTGAGTCGTCAGCTCTTTAAAAAACTGCGTTATATTTTACGGCAAAGATGCAATCCTTCCCTGCCCTGTCAGCTTAATTTGGCGAGTAGGGATCGTTCTCTCTTTACCGGTATTCGTAATGAAAACTTGCGGCGCTTGCAGAGTTTAGGTTTGTTGGAGAATGTCGACGTCTTTTTCAACGATCACTATCCACGTTTTAAGATGACCCTCCAGGAAAAACAATTCCTGCCCTGACCCCTGATTTGATCAGCCTGGATTAATCGCTTTGACAAAGACGCGTAAGGGAGCGGGATATCCCTCAATGGTTAATTCCGGGTTTCTCGGATCGATAAAGTCACGGTACGACTCAAATTCCATCCAGTCTGTACGTCGCTGTTCTTCACTGGTCATGGCATGGCTACAGAATATTTCCACATCAGTGAAGCCTGCTCTGCTAATCCAGTTATGCAAGCAGCTGGCTGTGGGGACGAAATAGGTGCCAGGTACCTTGGCATAGCGCTCGGTAGGGAAGAGGGCCACTGGCTCCTCGCCTGGAATAGCCTGGGACTCCACAATGAGAGTTCCTCCATGTACCATGGATTTCCTTACCTCTCGCAGGCATTCCAGCGGTGAGATGCGGTGGTAGAGGATACCTAGCAGTAGAACCACATCAAAGCTTTGGCTAAAAAGGCCTGCCTCTTCCACGCCAAGGAGTTCCATTTGTAATATGTCGAGCCCTGCAAAACTGTTGAGGGTGCGAAAGGTGAAGTAATGATGTAGATATGGTTCAAAGCCCACCACTAATTTGGGTTCATGGTGGGCCATGCGAAACATATAGTAGCCATTGTTACAGCCGATATCAGCAATGACTTTGTCTTTTAGATCTGGCAAAAAGGGCAGGAGTCGATCCCATTTCCGGTCGGATTGCCATTCTGCGTCAATATCAATACCAAAAAGGGAGAATGGCCCTTTGCGCCATGGCATAAAACTGCGCAGTACTTGGTAGAGCTTGTCTTGTTCTGTTTTGTTAATTTCGTCTGCATTGCCAATGGTTACCACTTTATCGTCGAGGTTCAGGTGCTGAGTTTGGAGATGGGATACGGATTCGGCTAACTCGCGCAGACGGAGAATTCCTTTTTTCTGGCTGCTGAGCCGTGTCTCGTTTTGGCTATGCAGCAGGTCAAGGGCAGCTATGTTGGCTTTTGGTAGCAGGTGGAGGTAGTTTGCTGAAAAATTCATGGTGTATTCTCCTTGATCGCTAATATGGCGACGAAGTTGAACCATTGGCAAAATGTCTCACAAGCTGTGAAGCCTGCTTCGGAGAGCAGCTCCTTGTTTTCACTAATGGAAAAGGGGATGAGAATATTTTCAAGTGCTTCTCTTTTTTGAGAAATTTCAAGTTCTGAGTAGCCCTGCTGTCGTTTGAAATCATGATAGAGATCGATAAAGGTGTTATTGATCTGCCCTTGATGGGAGATCACCTTTTCCGTGATGACCAGCACTCCACCAGGTCGCAACGCCTGATAGATTTTTTCCAGAAAGGCGTGGCGCACTAGGGGGCGAAGAAATTGCAGAGTGTAATTGAGAATAACAGCTCCACATGGTTTGAGTTTCGCGGTGGTAATATCTGTCAAGATAAAATCCAGTTCCTCTTCTTTGCTATACATCTCTGCCTTGAGGCGTGCTTTACTGATCATTGCCTCAGAGTTGTCCATACCAGTAAAATGCAGCTTACGATGGGCAAGTTGACTTGCTAGAGCGACCAGTGGTTGCCCTGTGGAACATCCCAGGTCATAGACTAGGTCATTCTCAACCAGAAAATTGTCAAGAAGTTGACCGGTCATGGAGACAACTTGCTGATAGTTGGGCACAGAGCGCAGCAACATGTCATCAAATACCTCCGCCACTTTTTCATTAAAGGTAAAGGCGGCAGGAGAACTACTCTCTGCAAATAATGTGTCTTTATTCATGTTTGAATACGATTCGCGGCTGGCATAGAGATAATATTAAAGCGCAAAGGTCTTGGGCATTTATGTTGAGGGAAGGGAATAGTGCTGCATGTGATGGGCTAGTAATTACAAAATTATGGATTCTTCCCGGATTTTATAGAGTAGTGTGAGATATTGATTTTTTTGGGATAGATCTGTGTTTGTCTCTAATTCACTAATAAGTTGCCCTAAAGGTGCAGTAATATCCAGGGGAGGGGAGTTCAGCCCGAGGCCAGTGGATTGATGGACAATAATAATGGAATAATAGGTCGCAAGTAAACGAACCTGATTGTTTCTTCTTTTAAGATACGCCTGACCTGCTGAGGAGTTGAGGAAAAAGACTGCATAAGGATATAATTCAGGCAGTTCAGGTGATATGGCAAAAGAGCGATTACGGCATTGGCCGTGGAGGATCGTCCATGTGTAAAAATCAGCGAGAATTTCTTCAAGCATATCAGGTTCGTTATTGATAATTGTGCGTATAATAGCAAGGTTTTGACTGCCCATGACCCGAAAAAAATGGGCATTGTTGCTGATAATCTGTAGTGTGGTTGCCTCAGGTGTTAAAAGGCGGGGTGGTGAGTGGAGTATTTTGGTGATTACCTGAGCAATATGTGCCTTGCTGTCTTTGGTAAACTGGTAGGCCTTGATATAATCTTGTTCATCAAGGTAGAGAAAAAAAGCATCTAACTTTTTGATGATATCTAAACAAGGGTCCTGGATTTTTGTTTCCATAGGGGCCTGGCGGTATTGTTCGGCCTCGGGATCCTTTTCTCCTGGGGCAACAGTCTCTGCAGGGATAGGCTGGAAGGGGGAAGCTATGTCAGGTTGGGGGTTATGAAAGCTTTCCTCCTGTGGGCCATGCTCTGGGATAGCTTTATTGTCTGGGGCAGAGAAAAGGTAATATCCGCCTCCTGCCAAGGCTGCCACCAAGGCAACAACCAGGAGTGGTATAATGGGCTTGGTTGAGGATTCAATTTTAGGCATGATTAAAATCTCCGGCTTGGTTGAGGCAAGGATAATTTGGTAACAAACAGTAATTAACTAATCCTGAGCCTTTTGAGGCGGCTCAGATCACTGGAATCAGTTTATCGTCCCCTGGGGGGTATAAGTGTCTTAACGGGAGGCTCAGGTAGCAACCGAAGAGAGACCTACTCGTAGTTTACTTAAAAATAACTGTTGAGAGGGCAATAAATTACCCTCCCACTCTGAACAGTTACATTTAACATACTATTTTTGTTACCATATTTGACATGAAATATATTTATAAAGCACTAAAATAATAGTTTTTGAGAATGGGTCAAGTTGGAAACTGAATTAAAAAATATGATATGCTAATATATTACATGTTTAGCAATAATGGGTTCCATGTGTTTTTTTCTGTGACGCTGTAGATAAGCGTAGACTTCGGTTGGGCCCAATAGCAATTATTTAAGATTCCTTTGAGTAAGACTTGCAGAGGATAAGGGGCGTTATGCTACTGGATAATATTCAGGTGCTTGTGGTTGATGACTCACGAATTATGCGACGCGTTGTAACACAGAAATTAGCTAAGCTGGGGTTGCAGTATATTGTCGAAGCGGCAAATGGTCGTGCTGGTCTGGAAATTGTAGAAGAAGGGGATATTGCACTGATCATTTCTGACTGGTCTATGCCTGGCATGACAGGTATGGAATTCTTACGCGCTATTCGCCAGGATGAACAGATGGCCCATATTCCTTTTGTGCTCGTCACCGCAGAGGCCCAACTTTATAATATTCTTATGGCATATCGGCAGCAGGTAGATGAGTATATTACTAAACCATTTACCAATGAGTATTTTGAGTATGCGGTGGGTAAAGTTTTGCAGAAATATTATGGGATTGGGATGGAGGTAAGGAAATAAAATGGAGACCGCTGTGAGGAGCAGGAAAAAAAAGTGGTATGAACGTTATTTGCCGTTTATTGCTCAGCCACCAGAATTACAGCTTTCTTGGTTGGTGGCTGCCTGCCAGAAAAGGAAATTGTCCATAGATGAATTAACACCATATCTTCGGCTTTTGCTCAGTGCTGAAAATGTAGAAATTGATGAAGATTTGCAGACTGTTCTGATGAAGATTGATGGAGATACGAGCGTTCGTTTTTTGGAGATTGTTGATATTTATGATCTTCCTAGGCTTATTAAGTCGTTACCTGTACTACATATTGACCATGCGTATATTGCCTTACGCAAAGTAATGCCTAGTCATGAAAAAAATATTCGAAAATTAGTAGATAATGTCTTTTATGCTATTAATAATCGCTCAGAGGTAATTTTTAAGGATATTGCAACACCGCCAATTAAGGGGGAGATGGCTGTTCATTTTCAGGAAAATATTGAACGATTCCAAAAGATTTTAGATGATGAGGCGTTTTTACGTTCTATGTATCCCCATGCTACCTGAAACACAAAAAAAGCCGAAGACAGCAAGGTCATCGGCTTTGTACGTCAGTTTTTTGTTAAGGACTTAACCTTTTCCTGAGGCTCGTTTTGCTGCTTTCAAGGGGTTAACTTTGATGGTCGTCACTGCAATCTCTGGTTTGACATGGGTGGCAAAATTGCAAATGCCGAGGCGCCATTTTGTTTCTGGGAAGGCGTATGACTGACAATATTTGCTACTGTCAACCTCAATAATGCGCTCGCATCCATCACATTTCTCAGCAATAGGATTGAAGAATCCGCTGCTATATATTTCGGTATTAACTGCTGTTTGTTTTGCCTTGGCCATTGCTGATAACTCCTTATGATTTTGAAATTTATTTTTAATCGTGTTAAAGTCTAAAAAGTAACAATTTCAAAAGTTTAGCGACATGTTGATATGCCGACACTTTGAAACGTGGAAAACACAACTTTTTAAATGAAAAAAGTGTAGTTGTCAATGGGAAAGCGTGATTGAGCGCTCAATACATCTCTGTGTTGTAATGTGTTACGATGTTGCGTGTGTTTTTTACTTCTTGTATTTGTCATCATCATTGTATAGAATTTTTTGATAAAACATTGGGTTAAGTGATTTGTCTGAACCCTTTTGTGCCTACAGGGCATCAGTTTCATCCAATAGGGAGATTTGTTTATGCCAGTTTATGTTTGGAAGGGGGTTAACTCATACGGGGAAAAGCGTAAAGGTAAACTAGAAGCCCCCAACGAGGCTTCTGCTGAGGCACAGTTGAAGAAGATTCGTATCACTGTCAACATGCTTAAGGAGAAGCCTAAGGATGTTTTCGAAAATATTTCCTTTTTCCAGCCTAAGGTAACGGGCAAAGATGTAGTTATTTTTACCAGACAACTTTCCACTATGATTGATGCTGGCCTGCCTCTGGTGCAGAGTTTGGAAATCCTCGCTGGGCAGCAGGATAATGCCACCTTCAAGAAAATTCTAAATGAGGTGCGAATGGATGTTGAGACTGGTACCACCTTTGCTGATGCCATGAAAAAGCATCCCAAGGCCTTTGATACGCTCTACTGCAATATGGTGGAAGCAGGGGAGGTGGGGGGTATCATGGATACCATTCTGCGTCGCCTGGCAAATTTTATGGAAAAAAATATGGTGCTTATCAAGAAAGTGAAGGGTGCCATGACCTATCCGGTTATCTGTTTGGCAATTTCATTTGTTATTACCATGGTTATTTTGGTATTTGTGGTGCCTGTTTTCTCTAAGATGTTTGCTGACTTTGGGTCAGGGCTTCCTGCAATGACACAGTACGTTGTCAATATCAGTAATTTCACTAAAAATTATTGGTATGTTTTTATAGGTGGAGTATTTATTCTTATTACATCTATAAAAAAAATATACAGTACAGATTGGGGTTCCATGGCTATGGATCGTTTCCTGCTTCTTGCCCCCATTGTTGGTGTTTTGTTGCGTCGGATTGCCGTGGCCAAATTTACTCGGACACTTGGGACGATGATACAGAGTGGTGTCCCCATCCTTGATGCTCTTAATGTTGTAGCCAAAACAGCAGGAAATCGGGTTATTGAGCAAGCTGTTTTCCGGGTTGCTGATAGTATCACCGAAGGTCGTACTATAGCCGAACCCCTAGAGGAGACAGGCGTCTTTCCCAGCATGGTAGTGCAGATGATTACTGTTGGTGAGTCCACTGGTGCCTTGGATGCCATGCTTGAGAAGATTGCTGATTTTTATGATGAAGAGGTGGATCAGGCTGTGGATAATCTCACTAGCGCCATTGAACCTTTAATGATGGTATTTCTTGGTGGTCTTATTGGTGGTCTTGTTATTGCCATGTATTTACCAATATTCAAAATGGCTTCTATTGTTGGGTAGTGGTGTTTCCTGGAGTGGGGAAAAAGCGTGATTGATAAAAAGCGCTTGATGTCCGGCGTTATTATTTGTAAAATTTTAGAGAAATAAATAAAAAACTTCGGGGCAATATTTTGTGAAAAAAGGAGCAACTAATGACTTTGACTAAAGCTGATCTTGTGCAAAAGGTGTATCAGGATCATAATCTGACTAAGGCTCAGGCTGCTGAGACTGTGGAAACTTTTTTACGCGTTACCAAGGGTTGTCTGGCCAATGGTGAGAATTTGCTTATCAGTGGTTTTGGTAAGTTTAACGTGAAAGAGAAAAGTTCCAGACGGGGGCGTAACCCGCAAACTGGCCAGGAACTCATTCTTGATGCTCGTCGGGTAGTAACTTTTAAACCTTCCGGGTTGTTAAGGGATCGTATCAACGCAGGTCACTGACGTTCGTTTGCATTATTGCTTTGAGGTAAGGCTGTTTTCCTTAATATATAAGGAAAACAGCTTTTTTTTTGTCTTGCCTTTAGGGCTGAAAGATTCAGTGGCAACTTCAACTTTGCAAAATAAGCACAAACTTGGTAAAGATACAAACTTAGAATGCCTGAGACTGAGGGTGTAGTGATAGTGTAAATTTGTCGGTTTCGTTAAAAAAACCCACTGACCGACACGGCAACCGCTTCTAACTTATTGAGGCTGTGTTAGGCGTTTACCTACTTTATATGTGTTTAGCAAATTTGGTTTAAAATGGAGAATAGATGAGATGAGTGAGCAGAGTCCCCTTGATATCCTGGAAATTTTGCGTATTTTGCCCCACCGCTATCCTTTTGTGTTGGTTGATCGTGTCCTTGAATACAACCAGGGGGTATCTATTCGTGCCTTGAAAAATGTCACCATCAATGAGCCGTTTTTTCAAGGGCATTTTCCCGTTGAACCCGTAATGCCTGGTGTTTTAGTGATTGAAGGTATGGCTCAGGTTGGAGCATTGTTTGCTTATCTGACTGAACCTGAAAAAATCGGCAATAATCTTGTCTATTTTGGCGGTATTGATAAGGCGCGTTTCCGTCGGAAGGTTGTTCCTGGTGATCAGATCATTTATGAGCTTGAACTTATCAAGCGTAAATCTAAGGTGTATAAGGTGAGCGGCAAGGCCCTGGTGGATGGTAAGGTCGCGGCCCAAGCTGAGGTACTGGCCAGTTTTTCCTGAGTTTTTTGGGAGCATCAGATCCTGTCATGACAAATGAAATTGGTATTATTGCAGGGGGTGGGCAGTTTCCCCACCTCTTCACCAAGGCTGCCCAACAGGCTGGCCGTAAGGTGTTCATCGCTGGTCACAAGGGGGAGACAGATACTGACTTGGAAGCCCTTGCTGATGGCTTCTGTTGGGTCAAATTAGGTCAACTTGGTAAAATAATTAAGTTTTTTAAAAAACAGGGAGTGAAAGAAGTTGTCTTTCTGGGTGCCATAACAAAGACTAAGATTTTTAGGGATATTTTCCCTGATATGAAAGGTTTAAGTCTGTGGAATAAGATTGATGTTAAGCAGGATGACGCTATTTTACGTGCCATCGCAGGCGAATTAGAGCGTGATGGTATGCAGGTTCTTGATTCAACCTGTTATCTCAAGCATCTGCTTTTTCCTGTTGGGGTGGTGTCAAAAAAACAACCAGATGTAAAGCAGGTTGCTGACATCCGCTTTGGCTGGCAGATGGCAAAGGCCCTGGGGAAGCTTGATATTGGTCAATGTGTTGTGGTTCGGAACCAGACAGTGCTTGCGGCTGAGGCCATTGAAGGTACCGACGCTACTATTCAGCGTGGCGGTTCCCTTGGTAAGGAACATGCCGTGGTGGTGAAGGTTCGTAAGCCTGGGCAGGATTTTCGTTTTGATCTTCCTGCCATTGGTACAAAAACTATTGAAACCATGGTGGCCGTCAAGGCTCGTGTCCTGGCGGTTGAGGCTGGTCAATCATTGCTTTTTGATCCAGAACAGGTCATTGCTGACGCTAATAAGGCAGGTATCATTGTCGTTGGCCTGGAGGCTGATGAGCAAGGGAATGCACGTATATAGCAACTCGTATTCCGTGGCTTTGCCATGAAGGCTATGATCTTGGCGGCAGGTTTGGGTACTCGCCTGAGACCTTACAGCCTGCTACGTCCCAAGCCGCTCTTTCCTGTCCTTGATCTTCCCGTCCTGTTCCATACCTGCAAGGCTTTACAGCAATGCGGAGTTGATGAAATTATTATTAATTGTCATCATTTAGGTGCGCAGATTGTCGAGGCTGTAGCCTCTCATCCCCATATCATCGCCAGTATTGAAAGCAGTGAACTTGGTACTGGGGGCGGCTTGCGCCATGCCCTGCCTTTGCTTGGTGATGATCCTGTCTTGGTGATAAATGGTGATATCTATCATACCATTGATTTGCCTGCCCTTTGCCATCACCATCAATGTAGTGGAGCAGATGCCACCTTGGTGTTGCATGATTATCCTCGTTTTAATAAAGTGAGTGTGGCTGCTTCCGGCGCTATTAAAGCCTTTCATCCTCTTGCCTATTCTGATCGTGTGCTGGCCTTTACTGGTATTCAGATCATCCATCCGTCTCTCTTGTATGAAATACCCGCTAATATCTTTTATAATGTGATTGATTGCTATGATCAGGCTATTGCAGCCGGGAAAAAAATTATGGGTCATTTCGCCTCCGGCCATTTTTGGGCTGACATGGGTACTCCAGAAGATTATTTGCAACTGCATGGGAAACTACTCACCGAGGCACGGTTTGCTGCTGGCTCTCCCTTCTTTTTTGGGCACGATGTCCGGTGTGATACTGACCAGTTTAATGATTGGGTCTGTGTCGGCAGCAGGGCAACCATTGGTAAAGATGCTTGTCTTAAACGTGTTATTGTCTGGGATGGAGCAACTGTACAGCCCGGAGCACAACTACAGGATGTGATTGTCACATGATTTCTCTGCGCCCGCAGCAGCCTCAGCCCCGTTTCTCCTCAATAGAGAATACGCCACGTCCTGATGATAAGGATATTATTCGTGATCTGGTGACCACGAGTGGTCTTGGTCAGGTGAGCACAGGGGATATTTCGTCCTTGGCACCAGATGGCTCTGATCGGATCTTTTATCGTATTGCCAGCGATCCGGCCAGCATCGCCATCTTTCCTGGCCCGCCACCCCATGGCTTAGCTGAAGCTGTGTCATGTTACACTATTGGCTGTCATCTTGCTGATAGCGGGGTGGCGGTGCCGCAGATTTATGGTCAGCAGCGAGAGTATCGTGTTATTTTAATGGAAGATGTTGGCTCCCTTCATCTTTATAATCTTGTGAGCAGACGCCGCAATTTTGCTGAGGTTCGTCCTCTCTATTTTGAGGCAGTAGAGGCCCTTTTCGCTTTGCAGGTTACTGGTCGGCATGGTTTTGACCTGCGTTCCTGCTGGGGAAGTCGGCATTATGATTTTGACCTGATGATGCAGCAGGAGTCTGACTATTTCTTGCAGGCCTTATGTCGTGATTATCTTGCTCTGGTGGTTGACCTGCCAGCGCTGCAGGCTGAGATGGTTGTGATTGCCCGCCAGGCTGCCAGAGAACCTGCTGATTTTTTACTTCACCGAGATTTCCAGTGTCGCAATCTCATGGTGCAGGGTGAGGAAAAAAAAATTCGTATCATTGATTTTCAGGGGGCACGATTAGGACCATTGGGGTATGATCTCGCCTCTCTGCTCATTGATCCCTATGCTGCTTTAATGCCAGTTGAGCAAGAGGAAATTTTCTCATACTATGTTGCGCTTGGTCGTGATAAAATTGGCTTAGACCCTGATTGCTTTCGACGAGGTTTTTATTTTCTTGCTATTCAACGTAATTTGCAGATCCTTGGTGCCTTTGCCTTTTTGAGTCAGAAAAAAGGTAAGGGCTTTTTCCAGCAGTTTATCACCCCAGCCCTGCATAGTCTTGATCGTCTTCTTAATGTGGTGGATGGTGATTTTCCAGCTCTCAGCGCGCTGGTGGCAGAATGTCTAACTGTTCATAAAGATGCGCAAGAGCTGACATAAATTTCAATAACGACATAAATCATGGAAGAATTAGCAGAAAACTTGAGTGCAGATACTCCTGTCCTGATGGTTGCCTTGGTGGGGCGCCCTAATGTGGGGAAATCCACCATCTTTAATCGGCTCACTAGATCCAATAGGGCTATTGTTGATCCTACCCCAGGGGTAACGAGGGATCGTCATTACGCCTCGGTGATTTGGAATGAGAGGCGTATCATTCTGGTGGATACTGGTGGTATTGAACTGGCCACCGGTGAAACCATCTCTGAGCAGATTCAGGAACAGACCTGGTTGGCCATTGGTGAGGCCGATATTATTCTCCATATTATGGACGGAGTCGGTGGTGTCTTGGCTGAAGATTACGAGGTCGTTGATCGACTACGTCGCGTTAGCAAACCTGTGCACCATCTGGTTAATAAAATTGATGGCCCTGAAAAGGAAGAAGAACTCCTGAGCCAATTTTACGAATTAGGTGTTGATAATCTCAAGGCCGTTTCTGCAGCTCATGGTTATGGTTTTAAGACATTCTTTGATGAATTTTTTGATGAGCTTCCTTTACCGGGCTTTAAGGCTGTCTCGGCTGGAACTATTCGTATTGCCTGTATCGGGCGGCCCAATGTGGGCAAGTCATCCTTGATTAATACCCTCACAGGCGAGGATCGTATGGTGGTTTCCGCAGTACCAGGCACCACCCGCGATTCCGTAGATACTGAGCTTAATCGATTAGGTCGTGACTATCTCCTTATTGATACTGCTGGGATCAGAAGGAAGGGGAAAACCAAAGAGAAGATTGAGATCTTCAGCATCATGCGGGCTCTCTCTTCATTGGAACGGTGCGATCTTGCTCTTTTACTCATTGATGCCGATGAGGGAGTGACTGAACAGGACATGAAGGTGATAGGCTATGCCTTGGAGCGGGGACGTGCCTGTTTGCTTCTGCTTAATAAATGGGATTTGGTGGCTGGTGACAAAAAACAAGAAAAGTGGATATTAAATGAGGTGGCCATGGCCACTAAGTTCATGCCCTATGCGCCATTGCTGAAGATTTCGGCCCTTACTGGCAGTGGTGTGAAAAAAATACTGCCCATGGCCAATAAGGTGTTCAAGCAGTATACGGCCAGTTTTACCACCAATAAACTCAATAATATTTTGCGACGTGCCACAGAGACTCATCCCCCCTCATTGCATAAAGGGAGGCGCCTAAAGTTTTACTACACCACCCAGGTCAGTAAACGCCCACCCACCTTTGTGGTTTTTGTCAACTATCCAAAAGGGGTGCATTTTTCCTACCACCGTTTTCTTGTCAATCAGTTTCGTGACGAATTAGGACTGGACAAGATTCCCGTCAAACTGATACTTCGTGAGCGAAAACGTAAGAAGTATGGCAAGAAACATGATTAGGTTTTGGGTGTGATGAGGTTTTTTGAGTGCCGAGTCTCAGCCGACTCCGCTACTGCCTTTGAAAAGAATAGAAAATCCTTCAATATAGTCACGGTTCAGGGCGAGAAAGGGGAGAAATTGCGTTGCTGCTTTCTTAGGGGAAGGCTGCATGCTGTCTTCGAGTTTTCTGGTTAATACATTGGTCAGCGGGATGAATTGGTTCTGGCTCAGGCTGGCGTTAAATTTGTAGACATGACCATTGAGATGGTAGATGGTTCCGCCAATGGATTTGGTTATAATGTCAACACCATCTGGGGTTACCCTTCTGGCATCAAGGGCCTTGGTCTGATTTGTGTCTCCCATGGTGTGATACTCATCATGGGTAAAGATGACATCAGTCAGGTTAAGGTAATAATTATCATAGGATAATATTTTCTTGTCCTCCATGATGATCTCCACATCATAGAGCTGGCGATAGCCCTGGAAAGTAGGGCTATAGTTCTGGGCTAATTGCTTCTTTGGGGCGTTGTTGAGCCAGGAAATGGTACGAGGTTCACGACATTCCTCGTTAAAGAGCGAGAAACGGATAACCTTGCTCGGGAGGCGCATAAGAACCTTCCAGTGCTCTTTGTCTGTCTCGTCGGCAGCATGTGAGTGGAGTGCTGTTTGGAAAATATGGTCTATATCCATCTGCACATCATCTTCAAGTGTACTCACCTGTAACATGATTTTTCCTCTTTCATAAATCAAGTTTACTGCTCTTATCTCCTTTTAACCATTTGTATATACGCTAAAAAATGTTAATTGCAAAGGGGGCGGGGGATGGTTTTTGCAAATTTCTGCGTTAAAATAGTAAGTTTGCTGGGGAGGAGCAAATTTTTTTACAGGGTGTCGTTGAAGTTACGTTCTATGAAGAGGCATTCTTTAGGTGTGAGATCAAAACGTCTCTCTGCCTCTTTGAGAAGTTCTGGTCGACCCTTTTCCGGGTGATTCAGGGCCATATCGCTGATCCATTGCACTACTTGTTTTATTCTGTCCTGGCCGACTGGTGTGGTCATTTTTGTTTACCGTACTGGTTTGAAAATTATGCCCGTGAGTGGTGGTACAGCAATAAGGATGTGTTGGTCTACCTCGCCATAAGGTTCGGCAATAGCCTGTTTAATGTCTGGGTTGGACATATTGCTGCCGCCGAAACTTCCCAGGTCAGAGCAAAGAACCTCTTGATAGCTGGTATTTTCTGGCACGCCTAGTTTGTAGTCGTAGATTACCTCAGGAGTCATGTTAAGCAGGCAGACCAGATGATCCTCCTGATTTTTGCCAAAGCGGGCAAAGGAGATGATGGAGCGGTCGACATCCTTGAAATCCATCCAGCGAAAACCCTCACAGGAAAAGTCAACCTCCCATAAGGCAGGGCTTTCCTTGTAAAATTTGTTGAGTGATGCCACATAATTTTGCAACTGGGCATGGGCCTCTTCCTGTTCCACCAAATGCCAGTCCATGCTGTTCTTGCAATACCATTCAGAATCCTGGCCGAATTCACCACCCATGAAGAGTAGCTTTTTGCCGGGATGGGTCCACATGAAGAAAAAGAGCAGGCGTAGATTGGCGAATTGTTGCCAGCGGTCACCGGGCATCTTGGCCAGTAATGATTGCTTACCATGCACTACCTCATCATGGGACAGAGGAAGGATGAAATTTTCTGAAAAGGCATAGAGTAGGGAAAATGTAAGGGCATTATGGTGAAATTTACGATACAGGGGGTCGCGGCTGAAATAATCGAGCATATCATTCATCCAGCCCATATTCCATTTGAAACCAAAACCAAGGCCTCCAGTATCTGCGGGCTTTGAGACGCCGTAAAAACTTGTTGACTCCTCAGCGATCATCGCTGTATCAGGATATTTTTGGTAGATGACGGAATTAAGGTGGCGAATGAATTCAATGGCCTCCAGGTTTTCCTTGCCGCCATACTGGTTAGGTACCCACTCCCCGGCCTGACGGCCATAGTCGAGATAGAGCATGGATGCTACTGCGTCTGTACGGAAGCCGTCAATGTGGAATTTGTCCAGCCAAAAAAATGCACTGGAGATGAGAAAGTTTTGTACTTCATTGCGCCCATAATTAAAGATCAGCGTCTTCCATTCCGGGTGCGAACCCTGGCGTGGATCTTCATGTTCATAAAGGGCTGAGCCGTCAAAATTGCCTAAAGTATGGCCATCGGTGGGAAAATGGGATGGTACCCAGTCCAGGAGGACAGCAATGTCATTGGCATGACATTGATCGACGAAATACATAAAATCTTGGGGTGTGCCCATGCGACTGGTGACCGAAAAATAACCAGTTACCTGGTAGCCCCATGATTCATCCAAGGGATGCTCCATGATTGGCATGAGCTCGATATGGGTGAATCCCATCTCTTTGACATAGGGAATGAGAGACTCTGCTAATTCCCGGTAGGAGAGAAAGCGCTGAGGGTTAGCAGGGTCACGGCGCCATGAAGGAAGATGCACCTCATAAATAGACATGGGGGCATCATAAATGGTGTTCTTTGTCTGTTTTTCCTGCCAGCTTTGATCCTGCCACTGATATTCATCAAGATCCCAGACCACGGAGGCAGTTTTGGGGCGCAACTCACCAAAGACCTGATATGGGTCTGATTTTTCTAAGATCTGGCCATGTTGGCTGCGGATTTCAAATTTATAGATGTCCCCTTGACTGATGCCAGGGATGAATAGTTCCCATATTCCTGAACCGTCCAGCACCCGCATTTGGTGGACGCGACCATCCCAGTAATTAAAGTCACCAATGATGCTGACGCGTTGAGCTGACGGTGCCCACACCCGGAACATGGTACCAGGTATGTCGTCGATGATCTGCTGGTGAGATCCTAGCTTTTCATAAGCCTGGTAATGTGTACCGTTATTAAAGAGATGCATGTCAAAATCTGTCATCTGAGGTAAAAAACGGTAGGGGTCATGAAAGGTGCGGATGTTATTATTATAACAGGTTGCCTCAAAATGATAGGAAAAGGGCTCATGATAATCAGTAACAACCAGCTCAAAGAGTCCTTCTTCACGCATCTTGTACATGTCCCTCTTGGTATCACCAGTCACTAAACGGACTGATTCTGCCAGGGGCATAAACGTGCGTATTACGGCTGAAGTTGGATCATGGCTCAGGGCATGGAGGCCGAGGACAATAAACGGGTCATGGTGCTCTGCAGCAATAACCTTATCTAGTTCCTGCGAGACGTCAAAAGTCATAGTGTTTCCTTACAGATAAGAATTTACGAAATATATATATAATTTAAAAATAATTGCCAATTAACGATAGCATATTTTTATAGAATTTTTCTAATTAAATTTAAAGGTTGCCTAAAGAAGCTGTCTAGGTGAGATGCCTTGACGGTTCAGTCACTCCCGTTATAGGCCCAATCCCTTTGATATGAGTGTAGTAGCGGCTAGATTTC
>JAOZSN010000180.1 GCA_029939635.1 Deltaproteobacteria bacterium | reverse complement strand
AACTGGTAGACGCACGGGACTCAAAATCCCGCGATAGCAATATCGTGTCGGTTCGATCCCGACCTCCGGTACCAGTTTAAAAAAGGGGGTTACAGCCACAAAAGCTGTGGCCCCTTTTTTATTTTAGCTTCAGACCCTCTGAAATACTCATTAAACCAGGCACCCCAATTTATCAGACATTGAACGAATCCACACCTGCCACACAGCTTCACTCAGAAGCTATGTAATCCACCTACTTGTCGCGGGCAAAGAGTCCCTGACTAAAAGAACCATCAGGAAAAGGAAATCATCATGGCCAAAATCATCTTGAAGGACCAGCAAGCCGCGTTAATCCTCAGTGCCTCTGAAGATTGTCTTGATCTGGAGGTTGACATAGCCTACGAGGGACAACTAGGAATGGCTGCCGGGCTCTGTGAGGTCATTGCCCGCCGACTCATTGAGGATGAGAGCTTTCGCCACGAAATGCTCACCCAGGTTAAGCAAAACGCTGCCGAAGATTTCTAACCTCCGGCCCACCGCCATGATCTCCCTGATTTTTCACAGATCAGACTACTCTTTGCTTACCCTGACAAGAGTCCAGCCTTAGCTGAGGAGTATTCAAAACAAAGATGGCTGCGCCTAGCTGCAGTCACCAACACCAGAAGGACAACCCCTTTTAACCACCACAATTTTCCCAGTAAGGATATTGCCCTGCCGCCTCTTTCATTTTTTTCTGCTGCCTCAGAGTTTTCCTCTTGCCGAGAACAACCAGCAAAATACCTGGACCAGCACTCCACAGGGCAGCATCAGTCTCAAGCTTTCCAAGATATAAAAACGAAAGAACTAAAACCACAAACAGCAGGCCTATTGCAAACATTGCCCGACCAGAGTAGAGATCTGAACTCACCATGGAAAACGTCGTTATCCAGCCATTATTTTTCTTTACCGCACTGCCGCTGGTTGTCAAAAGCTCTCCGGCAGGCAAAAATCTCATTTCCGTACCGCAATTTGAGCAGAGATAGGTGGTATCATCTCCGCTATAGCTTGCAGAACCTGATTCCTTACATGTTGAACAAATTGGTGTTGGTATATTCTTTTTTGGCATCTTCTTTATTCCAGCTCCCTTAAAAATTTCCATATAGTGAAAGACAACAATCGATTGCACTATAGCATCTAAGCTGTTCTCTATCTGTAATATTCAGGTGCCACCAAAAAAAATACGCCCCAACTGTTTCCAGCCAGGGCTTCGCCGCTAAAGAATTATAGAAAGATCTGTTATTTGTGCGCCTTAGCCTCTTCTTTGTAGCCCTGATCAACATATTTGAAGAAATAGGTAAAAGCAACAAAGAAGGCACCAGCGATGAGGTATTCAACCCCTTTAATATGGGTGTAGTAATCAACCAAAGTCTCATACTCATGTAAGTTGTTGGTGGCGACAAGAAATTGCCTGGTCATTTCCACAGCATCCCAGCCCACAGAGCGTAAACCAGCAACCATGGTGGCCAAGGCCCAGGCACCGATGAGGGCACCTACTGCAAAGGTAACTCCTGTGAAAACGCCCATCCCTTTTGTACTTTGTTGTTCTGCACTCATTGTCCTATCCCCTTAAAAATATTTTTTTATATTCTATTTTGTTCAACCGCCAACAGCCATGAACCAGCCCTTAGCCATGGCCAACACACCATTTTGAGCCAAGGCACTGACGAAACAGGTGATGCCCCAGAGACCAATGACTCCAGCAGATGCCAAGGTAATCCCCATACCGACCTGAGCAATTCCCTCTGAAGTTGCCTGTGTAGCTACCGTTGTATTTGTTTTGACCTGTTCCATGATCGTACCCTCCTCAATATTAAGCAAATTATCGCGCTGTAACTCAGCCTGTAATGGCGCTAAACCAACCACTGACCACCCCTGCAACCCCGAACTGCACCACTGCACTTGCCATGCAGGCCGCACTCCAAGCACCGACAAGTCCGGCAAAAGCGATGATTACTCCTGTACCAACCTGGGCAGCACTTTCATTAATATTAACACTCTGATCTGCCTGACTTCTTGTTTTGCTTGCTGAATGTGTCATGACCCTTCCTCCTCATATTATGTGTATGTCCCTTGCGTACTGTTCCTTTGTTTTCTAGTATTTGCAGCTGCCATGCCACTGCATACAAAAAACGCAAAACAAAAGGTAACAAGTTGTTTTTAGGTCGGAATACTCAAAGAACTACACATCTATAGCAAAACAATTGTGTGGCACGACACGAGGCGTGCTACACAATATGTGGCATATAAACCCAGCATAAGTGTGGCAAAAAAAAGGAACTACATCATATCCACCTTGAATAAAGGATAGTGACATGCAACAGGAGGCTGCCATGAAAAACGTATTAGTTATCAACGCCCACCAGTTTTACGAAGGTTTTTCAGAGGGCAAACTGAACAAAACAATGGCTACTGTCATTAAAGAAGAGATGGCTGGAAAAGGCTGCGAGATGCAAGAGACGTATATTGAAAAGGGCTATGATAGTAACGAAGAGGTGGAAAAGCACCTATGGGCCGATATTATTTTCACCCAATCCCCGGTGTATTGGTTTGGCCCCCCCTGGATTTACAAAAAAGATATCGACGAGGTCTTAACCGCAGGTTTTGTCCAGCAAAATTTATTGATTGATGATGGCCATGACTATCAACCAAGCTAGAGAACAAGCAACAGAGGCAATGAATGCCACATTAGGAGGGGAAGATGTCGAGGAACGAGCGCGACAAGTAAGGCAAGAGTCTACCTTCGATGAATTATTTTCTCTATGGCTTGAACAATTCGCCAAGCCACACAAAAAATCATGGGATGAAGATGAGCGTCGCTACAAACTGTATATGGCCAAATCTTTCGGTTCAAAAAAGCTATCTTGGTTCACCACCACAGTCAGGCAATGGCATCAAGGCATAACCAAACAGCAAAAACAAAAAGCCTCCAAAGGGGTTACCATCTCTTCGACAACGGCTAACAGAGGCCTAGCGTTGCTCAACACGGTATTCAATCAAGCCGCCCCAGATATTCCCAACCCTTGCCGTGGGGTATCGAAATTTAAAGAACATAGCCGCGAGCGCTGGCTTACCCCTTATGAGCTTAGCAGATTCTTTGTAGCCCTTGAAGATCCACACACTAACCTTCTGCTTCGGGATTATATCACCCTCCCCCTATTCACTGGTGCACGTAGAAGCAACGTTTTGGCTATAAAATGGACAGACATAGATTGCGAACAATGGACGTGGACAATACCGTCAACAGAATCAAAAAACAAAACAGCCATGTCCATCCTTTTCGTGAGGCAAGCCATAGATGTTCTGCTCCGCCGCAAAAAGACAGCCACAAGTATCTTTGTTTTGCCGAGCAAAAAAAGCACCACCGGCCACTATGTATCACCCACCAAGGCCTGGGGCTCACTCATCAAGCGAGCAAAACTGCAAGGTGTCCGACTGCACGACCTAAGACGCACAATAGGAAGCCACATGGCAGCTGGTGGAACGAGCTTACATATAATTGGGAAAGCACTTGGTCATAAACACCAAAGTACCACCCAAATTTATGCCCGCATGAATTTAGACCCGGCCCGTAACGCTATGGAAAGCGCGGCTGAAGCGATGGAAGCGGCAAAAAACCTGTCCAAAAATGTTGTCACAATATCCCAAGCCAAAAAGCAGGGACGGTGAGGATAACGATAGATTTGCTCCCTGTCATGTTTGGCCATCTGTGTTTCTTCTCTTGATATTTCTCACGCTTCCCCCTATCATAGAAACGCAGGTTACTGTAACAAAGGTTTCTATAATAGAGAGAGATCAATGAAATTTTATAATCGCACTCAAGAGTTACAACTCCTGGGACAATTACAAAAACAAACAGCTGAAAGGTCGAGAATGACAGTGCTTATCGGCCGAAGAAGGGTTGGCAAGACTAAGCTTGCCCTAGAATTCGCCAAGGGTCATAAACATCTCTACTTCTTTGTCGCCAAGAAATCAGAAAGATTACTTTGCGAAGATTTTTTAGCGGAAATAAAGTCTCAATTTACAGTACCAGTCATTGGTGATATTCGTTTCTTCAATGATATTTTCGCCCTTTTGCTTGAGCTGGCCAAGACTGAACAATTCACCCTAATCCTGGACGAATTTCAAGAGTTCTATACGATAAATCCTGCGGTTTATTCCGAGATCCAGCACCTGTGGGATGTGCAGAGGGACCAGACCCACCTCAATCTCATCTGCATTGGCTCTGTTTACTCTCTAATCAATAAAATATTCCAGAACTCCAAGGAGCCCCTTTTTGGCAGGGCTGACCGCATGGTTTTTCTCAAACCATTTTCAGTTGCGACCTTAAGTCAAATTTTGACAGATCATCATTTAGATGACCCGCGAACCTTATTCAACTGGTATGTGCTGACCGGGGGAATGCCCAAGTACATTGATGGTCTGATTGACAATAGCGATGGTACTTTTACGAATATGCTTGAGTTCATGGTCTCAGAGTATTCACCGTTTTTGCAAGAAGGGAAAAATGTACTCATTGAGGAGTTTGGCAAGGAATATGGTACTTATTTTTCAATTTTGGAGCTGATCAGCCGCGGCAAAACCAGTCGCAGTGAGATGGAATCCATCATGGAAAAAAACATCGGTGGTTTTCTGACAAGACTTGACAATGATTACAATCTTATAGACCGAATCAGGCCAATCAATGCCAAGCCAAAATCAAGGCTTGTAAAATATTACCTGAAAGACCATTTTCTCAGGTTCTGGTTTCGTTTTATTCAACGAAACTGGGGTGCAGTGGAGGCAGGAAATTTTGCTTATATCAGGCAAATAATCCACAGAGACTTCCAGACCTATTGTGGCCGCGTGCTTGAACAATTATTTCTTGATATTTTTGCTGCCAGCGGGAGATATAACCGTTTAGGCACTTATTGGGAGAAAAAAAATCTTAACGAAATAGACCTGGTGGCCATCAATGATGCTGAAAAACATATTGTGATAGCTGAAATAAAAATGAATAAAAC
>JAOZSN010000179.1 GCA_029939635.1 Deltaproteobacteria bacterium | reverse complement strand
GTCACCAGGACAAAAAAGAGCAGCTCTCTCCCCTTGCAGTTGACGAAAAACTCTGTATGACCTGCCATAAAAACATCATTGATAATAACTGGCAGCATAGTCCTGCCGCCACCCTGCAATGCCTCTCGTGTCACCAACAGGGCACCAACTCTTCTCCCAAGATCGCTATCCCCACAGGTAAGGTGGAAACCAGTTGCTTTAAGTGTCACATTACCAGAAAGGCCTGGCTTGGTATGAATCATATCCATGGCCCGGTGGGCACTGGTGACTGCACGGTATGCCATAACCCCCATGCAGATAAATATCCGGCCCAACTATGGGCCGATGGCAAGGCCGAGTTATGCGTCTCCTGCCACACAGATAAGCAAACATTACTCAGTGATGATAGTTCGGTTTACTACACCCACGGTATTTTAGAGGGGGGGGGCTGCATTGCCTGCCATAGCCCCCATGCCACGGAGCACCGTTTCCAACTTTATAAACCAATCAACGAATTATGTGTGGGCTGCCACACCTCATTTAAGGGAACAGCCAAAGGCCATCCCGTAGGCGGTCATCCCGTTCAGGGGGTAAAAGATCCCCGGCGCCCAGAACGGATCTTTGCCTGTACAAGCTGTCATAACCCCCACGGTTCCGATTATAAGTTTCTCCTTATTGGTGATGTGTTGGGGGGGCAGGTGTGTAGTCAATGTCATTATTAACCAGGATAGAGTAATGACTCAGCAGCCAACAAATAGATACCAGCATTATTTACGCCTGACGTGCTGTATTGTCTTTTTTTTGCTGTTCCATGTTCTTGCGCAGGGACAGGACAAGGCAGAACAGGAGGTGGAAAGCAAGAAAACGGTTATGCGATTGGTGACAGTGCTGAGCCATGACCAGCAAGATAACCCCTTAACCTTTCCGGCCAATGTCTCAGCAGAGCCTGATCAACAAGAAATCTATGTACTTAACTCGGGAAAAAGGCAGATCCTGGTATATGACCGAGATTTTTTCCCCCATTTTGTCCTGGGTGCCGGACGTGGCATTGACGGGCCAAAATGTATATTTTTTGACCGCCGCCACAGCCGTATCCTCATAGGCCAACATGGCCATGATGGTAAGCCAGCCAGGCTCACCATTTTAAATGCTGCTTTTTTGCTAGAAAAAGAGGTCACCTTTCCAGTTATGCCTGATGGCCAAAATTTCACCCCCACCAATGGCATGGTAACGGATACAGGTAAAATTTATCTCACCGGGGAAATGGCAAGGGCGGTTCTGGTACTTAATTACGATGGCAGTTTTTCCCACTGGTTGGAAATAAAAGGTTCTCTCTTTGTCGGCCGGGTTAAAACAACAGATAGTTCAAGTCAACGCCAACACCAGCTTGACATTATGACTCAGGAGTCCCAGGGTCAAGGGAGTAACGCACAACTAGACACCCTGCCAGAGTCCCTACGCCCACAGACCACAGACAACATGCCGCGTAGTCAACAGGATACAAAGGGGCAAGAGGCCATTATTATCCACGATGTGGCGACCAACTCTGCGGGGCATCTTTTTTTTCTAAGCCAGGAGACCAGCAAAATCTACGTCTATAATCCAGGCGAAAAATTTCTCTTTTCCTTTGGCGAAAAAGGTGGCTCTGGCGGCAAGATGAGTCGCCCACGGGGACTGGCCATAGATGAGAAAAAAAAATGCATTTATGTAGTTGATTACATGCGCCACACCATCTTGGTATACAATATGGCAGGTCGCTACCTTTTTGAATTTGGCGGCCAGGGCAAAGATCCGCTCTGGTTTAATTTTCCCACGGCCATTGATGTGGATAGCCAAGGGCGCATTATCATTGCAGATCTTTTTAATAACCGTATTCAGGTGTTAGAAACTGACTTTAAAACATCATACCCTGTTTTTGGAAATACTCGGGGTGTGAATAAACAAAAGAAATAATCGCACCCAACATGACGCGTTATATCCTCTCCTTCCTGATAACTGCAGCTTTTTTTCTGCCGATATCTTTGTCGCTGCCAGTTCAGGCAGGGAAAGGGTTTATCATTGTCGTCCATAAGGAAAACAGCTGCAAAGCATTATCCACTATTGAAGTCCAACACATTTTTCTAGGCAAACAAAGAACGTGGCCAAATGGAGCCTCTATTACCCTGGTGATGAATAAAAATGATGACATCCATGAATTGTTCACCCGGAGCATGCTACAGAAATCTCCCACCCAGCTTTCTGTCTATTGGCGCAAAATCCTGTATAGTGGCGCCAGCATGTTACCCCTTGCCATGAAAGATGATGAAGCAGTGAAGTCCTATCTCAATGTGCACCAAAATGCCATAAGCTATATTGCTGCTGGCTCACTGGACAAACAGGTACACCAGGTTACGGTCAACAAATGAGACAGACAAGATGAGATGTTATTTACATAAACATCTGGCCACTGGCAGTATCCGCACCAAGGTATGGACCTGTGTGTTTATTGCTCTGGCAGGTTATTTCATTGCCACCCTGTCAAGTTTCTACTTTAACAGTAGACAGGCAACTCGCCTGGCCCAGTTACAAAAGGTGGGTTTTCCGCTGGCATTATTAAGTGATGAGGTGCATCGAACCTTTAAATCTCAAACTGAACAATATGAAAATGCTTTTCTCACTGGAGAGGTAGAACAGGCCATACAGGCCAATCGCCTTTCCGCACGTATTCTTGAGATTCTCGAGGAGATGAAGAAGCTTACCGAGCATACCAGCCTATACAAGGAAGAAAGCCAGCTGATAATCACCCTGAAAAATGATTATACAACTTTCTACACCTTGGCCTCTGAGGCGTACATGCGTACCCAGAGCCTGGAGACATCCATCGAGCTTCAGAAAAAAGTGCAGCAATTAGGTTCCAGCCAGATTCGCATCCTGGCTGCCTTCAATAACCTCGCATCCTTGCTGGGTGATGAGGTGGAAAGAAATATCCAACAGGAACAAAAATACGCCCAGACAAACACCCTGTTTCTCGGTTTTCTCTTTGTGATTGTTCTTGTCATTGCAACATTAATCAGCCGACGATTTGCAAATTTTCTCCTTATCGATCCCCTGGCACAGATCCAAAGCATGGTTACTAGCTTTGCCCTAAACCAGGAGGTGAACGAACCGTCCATGGGCAGTGTAAATGATGAGATCCATACGCTGGGAACATCATTTTGGGAGATGACCCAGGTCCTCGAGCAGACCATGGTATCGCGGGATTTTGTTGATAATATTATAAAAAACATGTCGGGAAGTCTTTTTGTCTTCCTGCCAGACCTCACCTTGACCAAGGTCAACAAAACCACGCAAATACTCTTAGGGCAATCAGAAGAAACGTTACTTGGTTGCTCCATGACCTCCCTGGTGAAGGAGGAGATGCTCCCTCTCTTTCAGGAAAAGGGTATCCAACCGCTGTTGGCTGGTGAGGATGTGGTAAACCTGGAAATATATCTACGTAGTGAAAAACGGGGCAAAATTCCCATCCTGTTTTCTGGTTCGGTCTTGTATGACCAGGATAACCGTATTAGTGCCTTGATTTGTGTGGCCAACGACATCACCGAACGAAAAAAGGTCGAAAAGACCCTGCGCAAGATAGAGATTGAACGAGCCTTGGCCAAAACAGCGTCTTTGGCCGCTATTGGAGAGCTGACCTCCAGCCTTGCTCACGAAATGCGCAACCCACTGTCCTCCATTAAAATGAATATCAGTACTATCCGCCAGCAATTCAAGCTGACTGATCCCGCATTTCAGGAGCTGGCAGCCATTGCTGCTGAGCAGTCCGGTCGCCTGGAAACCATGCTCAATGACCTGTTAGGCTATGGCCGCCCCCTGCAACTCCATTTCAAGGCCATCACCTTCCAGGATCTATTACGTGACACTTTAACTGCCATTGCCAAAGAAAAAAAGGACAAGGCTATTGCCCTGCACATCACTGATGATTCCACAAGTACCAACTTTCAGGTAGATGAAGAACTGATGATTCGTGCCCTTTCCAACCTGCTGCTCAACGCCATCCAATGGTCACCCCAGGGTGGGGAAGTATCGGTTTCATGCCGCCTTGACGCCATTACCCCTTCCCAGCAACAGGCCAGAATTGAAATTCGGGATCATGGCCCAGGCCTCAATGAGGCAAAAATGGATCGGCTCTTTCAGCCCTTCATGACCACCAGGGAAGGTGGCACGGGCTTGGGGTTAGCCAATGTCCGCAAGATTATCGAGTATCATGGCGGTTCTGTCGAAGCCAGCAACCACCCGGACGGCGGCGCTCATTTCACCATAACCTTTCCCATCTCTCCCCCCCCAGTTAACCACCTCTAAAAAAACATGGCATAAATCATGCTGTAAATAACTTTCGTTATGCTGCTCCCCTCCAGGAGCACCTGTCCCTCTGGCGTGTCTCCCGCTGCTTCCCCAGCGCAGGAGCACGAAAGAGGGATCATTTTATTGCAACCATGCCTCTTGCCTTGAACAGTTACTGACCAGCAGGACACAAGAAGCTGGCCACTCTTCTTAGTATGCCAAAAATCACCTCCAAAAGAACTCCTTAAAAATCAGCACATTACCGGATAGGCATGGCGTGGCATTATTCATGCTATTTATTCCAGCAACATAGTTGTTTCCTCATTTCCCTGGCAACAGGGCACATCAATTTTACTGAGGTGAGAATCATCGAAACGTTTCTGGAAAGGCGGAGAGAGCCACGTATACCACTACAAATGAATTTCAGGTTGCGGGAGAGTTTAAGCAATCTCTCCTATAGCGCTTTAAGCGATAATCTTCATAGTGGTGGCGTGCAGATCGAGACAGAGGCGCCACTGACAGCCGATATGGATGTGGAATTGTGGCCTGAGGAATCTGCAGTGGCCAATCATTATGTAGGAGGCAAGGTCTGCTGGATCAAACCCAGTCCCTGTGGCAACAAAAACACCTATGGCATAGAGCTCACCCGGCCGATCAACTGGCCAATTTCCCTGAAAAACTTAACCAAAACCACCGACTTTTTTAATCAAATCAAAAGCACCGATCCCTCCAAGTTTATCCTGGATTCCGTGCTTGATGGCGTCTTCAGTGTAGATAACAAATGA
>JAOZSN010000178.1 GCA_029939635.1 Deltaproteobacteria bacterium | reverse complement strand
CTGTTTTATTTCCAAAAAGTCTGCCATTACATTTATACCTTGGTGATGGCCTCCATGGGTTTGGCCTTCTTTAAGACTCGCAAGGGAATTATTACACTTAATAATGTTGCTATGGTCACTGCACCTAAGGCAGTGCTAAAATAGCTGGGACGAATAATGGCGTAGGTTACAGCATCCATACCAAATTCGTCAAAAGCCGTACTGAATATACTTAGATCAAGGCCATAGATGTTGAAATAGTAAAGGGTAGCCCAGCCAATTATTCCGCCAGCTCCAAGGCCGCTAAAACCCAGAAAAAATGATTCCACAAAAACAATGGCTCTGACCTGGCTAAAATGGGTTCCTAATGCCAGCATGATGCCAAACTCGCGTAGGCGTTCTAGAACAGAGACCAGTATCACCCCGAAAATGCCCAGGGCTGCCACACAGAATATGAGAAGGTTTATGACCATATTGAAGCCCTCCATCCTTACCCTGGACTGCATGAGGGCAGGATATAGCTGATCCCAGCGTAGTATATCAAGGTGTGGGGATTTTTCGCACAGCTGCTGCTGCAAGGCGGGGATTTGTGTCTCGTCATGGACAATAATCGCCACCTGACTGACTCCTTGGGCCATAGCCAGGAGTTGCCGTGCCTTGATTATGCTGATAAAAACTGCGTTGTTATCAAGGGTCATATTATTGGTCTTGAGAATACCTGTCACCTTTAAAGGGGCAGCGGAGACTTCACCATGCCTATCCTGGGCCGATAGAATAATCTTACTGCCAATACGTACCTGGAGCTTATTGGCAAGTTTAAAACCAATTATTGCTCCTCGTTCTCTCTTGCCGAAATTATATTCACCCTGAGACAGATAACTGGCCAGGCCTCCATGCCTATCTTCTGCCTTGAGGTCGACCCCCCAAATAGCAGCTCCACGGGAATAATGGGCGGTGGCCACCAGGCCGTCCTGTTTGAGGCGTAGTACAAAGCTGCGGACCTGGCTGTTAGTGACCAAAAAATCTGTGATCTCTGCTCCATTATCTATCTGCCGAGACAGATCAGGGTTGAGGCGATAGCCTTTGGCAAATAATGAGATATGGCCACTATCACTGCGGATGGCATTGCTGATCATCTGTTCAATCATGCCGTCATAAATTCCCTCCATAAAAAGAAGTCCCCACAGGCTGACAGCGATCATCATCACTACCAGTACAGAACGGCTGCGGCGTCTGACCAGAGAGGCCCAAGCAATTTTGCAGGTCATCTTAAACATGGTGAATTGCCTCCACTGGTTTGTAGCCATTAACCTTAATGATGGGGTAGAGGGAAGAGAGGATTGACAGACAAAACATCACCAGCATATCGCGCAGGATTACCAGGGGCATAAAGGCGGTGGGCATGGCTGAGGCCGCCAGGCCATATTGTTTAAACTGTTCTTCCATGCCAGCAAAGACGATGGGGTAAATATGGAAATAATAGGCACAGGCCCCGCCCAATACACCCCCAATCAGCACACTTATAAAGGCCAATATACTGCTTTCCATGAGGAGTAAGGCCATGATCTGTTTAGGGGTGGTGCCAATGGCGCGCAGGATGCCAATCTCGCGAATTCGGGCAAAGACAGCAAGCAGGGTATAGATCATGATGACAAAGAAAATAACAATAAAGATAATTGCCAAGGTGATATAGCCAAAGACAGAGTCAAGCTGCATGGCCTTCACCAGACCAGCCATGGTTTGATTCCAGCTGGCAGTTTGGTAGTCTGGGCCAATATCCTGGCCAATGGCAGAGGCGAGTTCAGTGGCCTGTTCAGGATGTTTTGGCAGGATTATGAAATGGGTGGCCATGTGTTCAGCTGCCATGATCTGGGCAAAATAGTCCTTGGCCAGGAAGGCAGAACCAGCGTCAAAATCAAAGAGTCCGGTTTTGAAAATCCCTTTAACAATGAGAGTATCAGCGGCAAAGGAGTAATCTGCCCCGTTGCCAACAAAGGCTAACTCATCACCCACATCAACATGCAGTCGTCTGGCCAGTTCAACGCCAATATAAAGTTGGTTAGTATCTGTTGTTTTGAGATATTCACCCTTATGTAGGGAGGCGGCCAGGCGGGAGAGCTGTTTTTCTTTTTCCGGTTCAATACCGGTGAGCATACCACCCACTGCCTTGTCAGCCCCGGCGAACAACACAAAGGACTCAAAGCGAGAACCAAAACTGGCAATGGCTTGATTCTTGTCAAGTTTGGCCGCGATTGCAGGTGCGGTAAATATCAGGTTATCGTAACTTGGGGTATCTCGAAAGTCATTGCCCGTGATCTGGATGTAACCTGGATAAATCTCAACCGCATTTTTAATCATTGTGAAGTGCGAACCATCCATCCAGGCAGAGGAAAAAACCAACAGAGCAGTGGTGATGGAGGTAAGGAGCACCGTCACACTGCTGCGATTTTTATAGGCTGTGATATTGCGGAGGGCGAGTTTTAAGAACATTTTTTCTCAACTTCTCCTGTTCCTTTTTAAGCGGGCGATATAGCAGTTTTTTATGTTCCCAAAGAAGGTACTTGCCGACAAGCAGGTAGCCATTCATTAGCCAACTGCACGATCATGCGGCGTTGCCGCTGAAGATTGGTACGCTTTTGTCTTGAGTTCATTAAGGAAACCTACACAATTTGCTGAGCTACACTCCGAAAACTCCCACTCCCTCCTCTTTTTCGTGTTGGAAAATAGTCTGTGGGTTATGCCAAGAAAATGTTAGAGTTATACAATAGCTCCTTCCTTCCTGGCCAAGGGCACGTAAAAATCATTAATCATCAAAATAATAAATGTTCAATGATCTGCTGAAAAAAATAACCCCCAATTTTTCCAATCTATTTTGAGTACCTTTTTAAGGCCCGTTTACTGAAATAGGATTCACTCACCTCAGCATCAAAAACCGCATTGGCTATCTCAATATTCGTTTGATGTCCGGCCTTATGTGCTTCCTTGGGAAGCATCAGCCATTTGGTTGGGTAGTAGCGGTCACCAAAGGGCTGGATATCACTATAGGTTAATTCACGAATAAGCAGGTTATCTTCATCATAGTATTGAACCGTGGTGGGTAGGTAATACTTTTTTGAAATTCTCATGACAATCTTACCCCAAACCACTGCCGCCTCCTCGGTGGGCAACAACTCTATCTTGTAATCCTCGTTTGTCTCCGTGACTAATCTCTTGATATAATCCTTACTCAAAGAGCTTTCTTTGACCAGATCATCGTTACTGAAATCACTGCCCATCCAGCTTTGCAGCATCATGGAGGCAGGAATTTTGATGATTTTTTCAATGCGGGGCACATATTGCCACATGGCGTTATCGATTTTAAGGAAGGTTATGCCCTTATCCTTGCCAGGGTAGAGCATCTTAATAAATGATTTGTCATTTCCAATGGAATAACTCTTCATCTTCATGGTTCGTTTGGACCGTTTGGTTTGCACCACCATGGTCAACTCCATGATTGCTGTCTTACCGTTGAGGTTCTCTTCCACTTTGGCGATGATTTCATTGGCACTTGTAGCATATGCCGAACAGGGCAGCGCCGTGCCAATAGCAGCCAGCAAGGTCAAGATAAGAAGAGGTATAAGCGCGTTTCTTTGTGTCAAATGCATGGGAGCATTTCTTTTTTTGAGGAATAATTCAAAGCATGGGTATTACATAAGTTCGGTACTGAAATATCTCTCGCCTGTGTCAGGCAGAATAACAACAATATTTTTATCATGATATTCCTCCCTGCGAGCAACCTCCAAGGCCGCCCACGCCGCTGCTCCTGAAGAAATGCCACAAAGGATGCCTTCTTTTTTGGCTAATAGGCGGGATGTTGCCATGGCATCTTCATTGCTGACTTGTACCACCTCATCAATAATCTCAGTGTTCATTATTGGCGGGACAAAACCAGCGCCAATACCCTGGATTTTGTGGGGGCCAGCAGTACCACCAGAAAGAACTGCAGAGTCTGCAGGCTCAACGGCAATGGCTTTCAGCTCAGGCTTTCGTGCCTTGAGAGCTTCTGATGTCCCTGTAATTGTGCCTCCAGTTCCCACGCCGGCAATGAAAAGATCAACAGTGCCATCGGTATCTCGCCAGATTTCTTCAGCAGTGGTACGGCGATGAATCTCCGGGTTCGCCGGGTTTTCGAATTGATTTGGCATAAAGGCATTTTTTGTGTTGGCGCAGATTTCAGCGGCCTTGGCAATTGCACCCTTCATTCCTTCTGCTCCAGGTGTTAAAACAAGTTCGGCTCCAAGATGTATGAGGAGACGACGCCTCTCCATGCTCATGGTTTCAGGCATGGTAAGAATCAGGGAATAGTTTCGTGCTGCACATATAAAGGCCAAGGCAATACCGGTGTTGCCACTGGTCGGTTCAACAATGACTGTATCTGCCCTTATCTGGCCGCTGGCCTCAGCTGATTCGATCATTGCCTTACCAATACGGTCTTTAACACTGGATAGCGGGTTTGCTGATTCCAGTTTGCCATACAACTTGGCCTTACTGTCAGGACTTATATTGTTCAATCGTATCAGCGGTGTGCGGCCGACGATGTGGGATAAATCATCAAAAATATTCATTGTCATTTTGCCTTTTCTTTTATATCTGTGCTTCTACTCTTGCAGCCACTGTTCAATCTCTACCGGAGTGGGCATCTTGCCTTGGCAGACGATTTTGCCGTTGATTTTTAGCGCTGGTGGGGTCAGCACCCCGTGGCGCCAGATGTCGTCTAAGTCAAAAACCTTTTCAATGTCTGCAGCCAGACCAAGTTTGGCCAAAATGTCAAAGATCTGTGCCTCAAGTTTATCACAGGTGATACAGCCGGTGCCAAAGACTTTTACCTCTAATTCATCGCTGCTCTGCTCAGTACCCTGTTGGCGTTGTTCATACTCATTGCGCAAGGCCTGCTTATAATTTTCTTTTGCCTGGGGCGGAACATAATTAAGGGTGTTGATGGCCTGAAAAAGAAAATCACCAACCTCTGTTACTGACATCTTGCTGGCCAAGGCCTTGTTCATTGCTGGCTCCAGACCAATGAGGCCGACACTGGTTTTACCAATTTTTAGGAATTTAGGGGGAGATGTCATGGGAAAAGCCGTTTAGGTTAAAGGGTAGGCAAGGGTATTTTCT
>JAOZSN010000049.1 GCA_029939635.1 Deltaproteobacteria bacterium | reverse complement strand
CGTCCCTGCTGACGCCCCTTAAGGCCATCAACTAAAGGTTTCTTCAAGAATTTGTTGAGAATGATCAACAGGGCGATAAAGTTCATCACCCTCCAGCCAAAATCCTTCCACTTTGCAGCAGAAACGATTGGGCCGTCATGACCGCCACCACCGGAGGCATAGACAGTAGCTGCTAATCCAAGCATTGCCACTGCAGCCAAGGCACCAAGCCCCAGCTTTCTCCAATTCACTTGTTTCCTCATTAAACAGCCCTCCCCAGAATCTTGCCAGCCATATCTCCTGCGAAGGAATCGACCTGGCCACTGAGCTCTTTCTGGGCTGCAGCAAACTCTGCCTGTACGGTACCGATCTGCTCAGCTTTAGCCGCATCGGCTCCAGCTTTGATCTCAGCAACCTTGGCAGCACCTGCAGCCTGAGCAGAGGCCCGGGCCGAATCAAACTCCGCCTTGGCCTTACGCCTGGCTTCATTCAACTTATTATCATACTCTTCTACCCGTAACTGGGCATTTTTCTCATAGTTGTCCACATCCGTGGCAAGGCCTACTAACTTCTCTTTACGCTCAGCCAGAATCCGGCGGACTGGCTTGTACAACACCGCGTTCAGCAAAATCATCAGAATCATGATGTTTGCAATCATAATTGGCATGGTGATGTCAACTGTAATCATACCCTTCCCCTTTTTCTCCGCTTCTACCTGGTCAATCTCCCTGACCCAAGGCAAAAACTTAATTAATTTGACCCTATATCCTCGCACCATCTAGCGGTGAAACAGAGATACACACGAATGAATGACGGCTCATTAAACAACGAACTGCTTACTATACTCTCCTGGGACTGTCAACTTTTTTTGCGTCCTAATAGAGCCAGGTAGAGTTACGTATTTCTCCTTGCAAAGCCCGCCCTGCCTGGCAGTTAAACGATTAACTGGTTTCTTAAATATTAAGAAAAATATTGAAATTCACGTTTCCCAATTCTACTTCCCTGCCTTCCCCACTATATCCACCACAGCGGCCAGGGCTTCGGGCAATTTATCAGGCATGGTTCCACCGGCCTGGGCCATATCTGGCCTACCGCCACCGCCACCGCCAACCAGACCCGCTACCTCTTTGATAATTGCCCCAGCCTTGTAGGTTTTAGTAATATCCTTGCTCACCAGGGCCAGCAGCGACACCTTGTCCTCCAAAACACCACCTAATACTGCAATACCACTGCCCATTTTATCACGTACCTTATCGCCAATTTCACGCATGGTCTTGGCTGAATCAAGGGTGATGGTGGCAGTAACCACCTTGACGCCATTAACCTCTTGGTAGTTCTCCAGAATGCTATCAAGGCTGGAGAGTGACAGCTTGGCGTTAAGCTGGGAAATTTCCTTTTCCAGCTGTTTCTGACGGCTCAGAAGTTTTTCTATCTTATCGGTGAGTTCTGCGGGTGTAGCCTTTAAGACCTCACTGAGGCCTGCCAGCAAGGTTTCTGTATGCTGGAACTGTTGTAAGGCTTCTGCCCCGCAGATCGCCTCAATACGGCGTACCCCGGCTGCAATACCGGTTTCGGCCATGATCTTCACCAGGCCAATGTCACCGGTTGCTGCAACGTGAGTACCGCCGCAGAGCTCCTTGCTAAAATCTGTCACCGTAACTACTCGCACCTCGTCACCATATTTCTCGCCAAAGAGGGCGGTGGCTCCGGCGGCCACGGCCTCATCCTTAGTCAACAGTTCAACCTGCACCGCATTGTTGGCGCGCACCTGTTGATTAACCAGGGTCTCCACCTTGACGATCTCTTCAGGAGTAAGGGCAGCAAAATTGGTAAAATCAAAACGCAGGCGCTGGGGTCCTACCAAAGAACCTGACTGCTTAACATGGTTTCCTAATACCTGGCGCAAAGCCGCCTGCAAGAGGTGGGTAGCACTATGATGACTGGCAACCTGGGCACGACGATCTTGATCAACAGTGAGGGACGCCTCAGTATTGCTACACACCTCACCTTGGCTCACCACACCCTGATGAAGGATTAACTCGGCCATCTTCACGGTATTGGCAATAGCTACCTGACCATTGTCCCCACTTAAAAGCCCTGTATCACCGCATTGGCCACCAGATTCGGCATAAAAGGGGCTGGACTCACAGACCACAGTCACCTGCTGACCTTGGCTCGCCTTATCAACCAACTCACCATGTTCATCCATAATGGCCAAAATGGTGGATGTACCCTCTAAGGATTCATAACCGGTAAATTCACAGCGTATGCCCTTACTCTGCAGGGTCATAACACCAGCAGCCTGATGTACTGCCCCACCTCCCTTCCACGATTGCCTTGATTGGCTGCGTTGGGCCTCCATGGCCGCCTCAAAGCCCTGCTCGTCAATGGTCAGACCCAGCTCAATGGCAATATCGCGGACAATATCGATTGGAAAACCGTAGGTATCGTAGAGCTTAAAGATGAACTCGCCACCCACCTCAGCAATACCCTCACGCTTGAGGCGACTGGTCTCGCCACCCAGCATGGCCAGGCCATGATCCAGGGTCTCCAGGAAACGGATCTCCTCATTTTTGACCACCTTGGCCAATAATTCAACACTGTCATTAAGATGGGGGAAGGCATGGGCCATATCCGCCACAACCTGCTGACAGATGGCGGTCATAAACGGCTTTTTCAGACCCAGGGTGCGACCATAACGGATGGCGCGCCGCATGATGCGCCTGAGCACATAGCCCCGCCCCTCGTTAGAGGGCAAGACACCATCACTGACCAAAAAGGTGGTGGCCCTGGCATGATCAGCAATAACCTTCAAGGCAGTATCATTCTTCTCATCGCTGCCATACTTCGTGCCTGCCACCTGGGCAATCTTGCCAATGAGAGACTGAAAAAGATCCGTGTCATAGTTAGTCTTGACGCCCTGCACCACCGAGGTAATACGCTCCAGACCCATGCCAGTATCGATAGAAGGCTTGGGCAGCGGTGTCATGGTACCATCTTCACTGCGTTCAAACTGCATGAAGACCAGATTCCAGACCTCAAGCCAGCGGTCGCAGTCACAGCCCACCGCACAGTTGGGGGCATCGCAACCCAATTCAGCACCCTGGTCGTAATGGATCTCAGAGCAGGGGCCGCAGGGGCCGGTGTCACCCATGGCCCAGAAGTTATCCTTTTCACCCAGGCGAATTATACGACCTTTAGGAAGATCTTCTACCTTTTCCCACATCTCAAAGGCCTCATCATCATCCTCAAAAACCGAGACCCACATCTTTTCAGGGTCAAGACCTAACTCTTTGATGAGAAATTCCCAGCCATAGGCAATGGCCTCCTTCTTAAAATAATCGCCAAAGGAGAAATTACCCAGCATCTCAAAAAAAGTGTGATGGCGGGCTGTATAGCCAACATTATCCAAATCATTATGCTTACCACCGGCACGCACACAACGCTGGGAGGTGGTGGCACGGCTATAATCACGCTTCTCCTCACCGGTGAACAGTTGCTTAAACTGTACCATACCGGCATTGGTAAAAAGCAGGGTGGGGTCATCCTGGGGTACCAGGGAAGAGCTGTCAACAACAGCATGGCCTTTGTCACTAAAAAATTTTAGAAATTTATCTCTGATCTCGTTTCCAGTCATGGCTCGTATGGGGGTAGATAGTACATTTATAGGTATTAAATAGCGGTCGCGATACTCTGCGCTTCTATTAATATGGCCAAAAGGAATTTGTTTACTGCGAAAATGGCGTGACGTCGATGTTTTTTAGCTAACCAGAGTAAACAAGTAATGTTTTTCGATCTGGGATACGTACATCAATAGATAGATTTAGGCTCTGTTCCGTGCCAAACTGAAGGAATAAGCAAAACAGCCCATATTGACCGAAAAAAATCTTCTGTCAATATGGGCTGTTTCTCTGACGAAATAGCTACAATTTTTTTGGGGCCACGCCTACTCTAAAATACCATCCCAACCGGCAATGCGTGCCCATATCCACCAGGCAGCATAGGCCCTTCTGTTACCCGTCAGGTGCTGGGCATAGGTTGAGTTGTCATTGGTATGGGCTGGATAGGTAATCCCGCCGTTAGTCCAACTTCGACAGGGGAACCAGTCTACGCCCTCATTATGACTCTGGACATACTCATAATGCTGCACATTGGCATTGCCACTTTCATAGGGTTTATAGAAATCAGTGCCATAATCGTAGACATCCTGGCTCCAGTAATCGAGACAGAAATAACCGTTAGCCTGGCAATGCTCGACAATATCTTTATGATTATTATAAGGAGATCTGGCCGCACCGGCCTCATCGCCATGACTGCCTCTGGCGTAGCCGGTCATCCAGACAAAAGTGACCGCATTTGCTGCTGTTCTACCCTTGGAGCCTCCAGCTCGATACATTTCAACAAGTTCATCAAAATTATTCAGGTATCTATCAGAGTAATGACCCTCAATACTGCACCAGCTCCACATGACGACATTAACATCTGAATGGCTGTCAAGATAAGTGACCGTACCCCGAAAATATGCGGTATGGCCGTCTCCATCAAGGCCATCTCCGCTGAGATCTCCCCCTACTCCCCTATAATGAATATCAAGCTTGCCAGCCACAGGCGTGCTGCCATGGGTAAAGGCAAAGCGCGTAGCATCACCCGCCTTATACTGCTCAAGCCCTGCCATGCCACTCATTACCTGAGAGGAATGAGAGGTACCGCAGTAGAGAATATGAAGATTATCCCGCGCTGCTGTGAGAGCAGACTCTGGAATGCGTCGCAAGACACTCTCTTTGGCTATTGTCTGGTCGGCAATGTAAAGAGAACTTCCCTGCGACACATCGACAATGGTGACATCTTTTGTACCACTCACCCCATCAAAGCTGGCGGTAAGGGTAACCGTGCTATTGCCATTGACACCAGAGGTGGTCAAGGTTCCATCATTTGCAATGGAGGCATAAGCACTGTCTTCATGCCAACTTGGGGTAATCTCTGCGGTAGTGTTATTATCATAATGGGCGGTGGCACTATAGCTGGCACTGCTATTTTCTCCTATAGTAGCCCCCCCATTTATAGTAATAGAGGTTAAAAGCACCGGGACATCCGTAATAGTCACAATCAAGGTATCATCCAGACCTTGATAGGTCGCTGTAATGGTGACGCTCTCATTGCTGCTCACACTGGAGGTGGCCATAATCCCATTGCTGGCTATGGACGCATAGGCGCTATCTTCGCTCCAGACTGGGGTAATGCCCACGGTCGTAGCATCATCATAATGGGCCGTGGCATTATAACTGGCGTTGCTGCTCTCTGTCACGGTATCAACCCCACTTATGGTAATAAAAAGCAGCGTTGCCTCAATATTTACAATGGTCACATCCTTGCTGGCACTTAGCCCCTGATAAGTAGCGGTAATACTAACACCCTGATCGCCGGGAACCTCCAAAACGGTCAGGGTTCCATTAGCAGTTATGGAGGCATACGAGCTATCTTCAACCCAGGTTGGAGTGATAATTGCTGTCGTATTATCATCGTAATGGGCTGTGGCGCTGTAAATGCCGGTACTATCCTCAGCCACTGTAGCAGCCCCATCTATGGTAATAGCCGTAAGGGTAGCAATATTGGTGATAATTGCCTCTTTAGAACCAGTCACCCCTTCGAATGTGGCAGAAATGATAACCAGACGATCACTGTCCACCGCATCGGTGCTCAAGGTACCGTCATTAGCTATTGTCGAAAAAGAACAACTTTCAGCCCACTCTGGAGTGATGACCCGACTAGTACCATCATCATAATGGGCCATAGCCTGATATAAGGACGAGGACGATTCATCCACCCTCTCGGCACCGCTGACACTCACAGACAGGAGCACAAGGGCAGATGAGCCAGAACTAGGGGATCCAGATGCGCCAGAATCGCTAGAGGTTGTGTCGTCATCACCAACACAGGAAATAAGTGCGAGACAAAGGGTAAGGGCAGACAGCCAGGATAATAGATTTTTCATAAGTACACTCTCAAGGGAAGGGATAGCCGAACAGCGACGTGAGCCATCTAAAAATGCTCACAAACCTTCACCACTTAAAATTCCTGACAATCAATTGTCAACCTAAATGCAAAGGATAGTGGAAATTTAAGCATACTGGCATATAGCTACTAAGCAAATTACCTAAAATTCTGTTCGGAAACACAAAATTCCCTCTCCGTGCAAACAAAAAGCCCCCATGACAGAGTGAATCATTCTGTCATGGGGGCTGATAAATCACATTTTCAAAGACAAGAAGATCAGGGAGAAGTCACCTCTTCCTCCACCGCCTGATCTGCCACAGGCAGACCATAGCCCAGGCGCACCTTCTTGTCGATCTCAGCCGTGATATCAGCGTGTTCCTTGAGAAAGGTCTTAGCGTTTTCACGACCCTGGCCAACCCGTTCACCGTTATAGGAGTACCAGGCCCCGCTCTTTTCAACGATATCCTGCTCTACAGCGAGGTCGAGCAGATCACCAGCGGTGGAAATACCCTCACCATATATAATGTCCACCTCGGCAATCTTAAAGGGAGGGGCCACCTTATTCTTGACGATTTTCACCTTGGTACGATTGCCGATAACCTCCTGGCCATCCTTGATCTGGGTCATGCGCCTGATATCAATCCGCAGGGAGGCGTAAAACTTGAGGGCATTACCGCCGGTGGTGGTCTCAGGGTTGCCAAACATCACACCGATCTTCATTCTAATCTGATTAATGAAGACAATGGTGGTGTTAGTTTGCTTGAGGATGGCGGTGAGCTTACGCATGGTCTGGCTCATCATCCTGGCCTGCAGCCCCACATGGGAATCACCAATATTGCCCTCAATCTCCGCCTTGGGGGTCAAGGCTGCCACGGAGTCAACAACAATGATATCAACGGCACTGGAACGGATAAGTATCTCGGCAATCTCCAAGGCCTGCTCACCATAATCTGGCTGGGAGACCAGCAAATCATCAACATTGACACCCAAACGTTCGGCATAATAAACATCTAAGGCATGCTCAGCATCGATAAAGGCAGCGGTACCTCCAGCCTTCTGGGCCTCAGCCACAACGTGCAGGGCCAGGGTAGTTTTACCGGACGACTCAGGACCATAGATCTCAATAACACGCCCGCGGGGAAAGCCACCAACACCTGTGGCAATATCGATACCCAAAGTACCGGTGGAAATAACCGGGATCTGATCCGTCTCCCGTGAACCAAGGCGCATGATGGAACCTTTGCCAAACTGTTTTTGGATCTGAAAGATGGCTGAATCAAGGGTTTTTGCTTTATCCGGGGCGGCCATAGGGCATATCTCCTAACTTTATGATTGATTATATTGAACTAGCTAAACGATCTTAATACAAAGAAATTTACCTGTTAAGGGTAAACTTATAAAAGTTGCCAGTTTATGAATAATATACCTACAAAAACTTTTCCCTAACCGCAATGACGCAAAGACACAAAGTAACTGCCTATTTTTTCGAAATAAAACCTTTGCGTCTTTGCGCCTTTGCGGTTAATTTTAATCTTTTTAGAATCAGCAAAACAGCTCTCTTTTTCGCCAACAGGCAATACCCCCCCTTTATGCCTCTGCTTCTTTACTCATACCTACTCAGCGAGATGGTGGCTCCTTTTTTGGCCAGCCTCACCATCCTCACCGCCATCATGTTTCTTGGTCGGCTACTGCAGATCTTTGATACGGTCTTTGCCCTGGGCATTGGCCCGGCTGATTTTGCCCGCCTCACCTTTTATATTCTCCCCAAACTCATGATGTTTTCCCTGCCACTGGCCTCCATGTTCGGGGTCATTCTCTGCTTTGGTCGTCTGGGAGCGGATAATGAGTTACTGGCCCTGCGGGCTGGCGGTACAGGTCCGGCCAAGATTGTACCGCCCGTGCTTATCTTTGCCCTGGCAATTTCCGCCCTGACTGGCTATTTTTCCATGGTCCTCATGCCCCAGGGATTGGTTAACATGAAATTGCTCATGCTCAAGCTGGCCCAGGAAAAAATTGACCGAGGTATCCGGGCTGGCAGCTTCAGCAACAGCCTAGGTGGTATAGTCATTTATGTTGATCATATTGATCGTGACAATGGCCAGTGGCAAACGGTGTATATCTATGATGGTCGTAATGAAGAGCATCCTGTCACGGTGACAGCTGGACGTGGCCGGCTCACGGCTGATTATGAGAATCTAGAGCTGGTACTCCACCTGCAGCATGGAGCCATAGATGCTGGTGGTGCCGAAAAAATGCAACACATCGAATTTGAAAGCTATGCCCTTTCCCTGGCCGTGCCCATGTCCCGAGGGAATAATGCGCCCAGCAAACATGCTGAGATGGGCCAGCAGAGACTGCACGAGATTATTGCCAGCGAGGGAAAGACAAGCCAAAATGGCCGTGATGCCTTAATTGAATATCAGCAACGCTGGAGTCTGGCCGTGGGTTGTTTTCTCCTCACCATGCTTGGTCTACCCTTTGCTGCCCGTACTGCCCCAGGTCGAAAACAGACCGCCGTGCCCATTGGGATCGCTTGCTTCCTGGCCTATTATATCCTCTTCAGCTACTCTGAAACCCTGGCAGAACAGGGCCGCTTTAACATGATACTGGTGTTATGGCTGCCCAATATTCTTTTTGGTTCTTTGGCCCTGCTCAACCTTACCATGATGGGTCGAGAATCCATAAGCAGACTAGAGACCTTTTGGGCCCTGCCTGGCCACCTGCTAAAAAAAGCAATCAGGAGTAGGAAGGGTGTCCAATGAACCTGCTCGATCGCTATATATTCCGGCAATTTGCGGTTAATTTCCTACTCATTCTCGCCGCCCTCATCTCCATCTATCTGCTCATTGATGTCTTTGAACGCTTGGATAATTTCCAGGAAAAACAGCTACCCGCTGGCCTCATCGTCCGCTATTTTTTAGCTAAGATCCCAGTGATCTATGATCAAATGGCTCCGGTATGCTTGCTTCTGGCCGGCATCATCACCCTGGGGCTGCTCATGAACCGTCTTGAGCTACAGACCATGAATGCCGGCGGCATCAGCAAGGCACGGGTCATGCGTCCTTTACTCATAGGGGTAGGTATCTTCACACTGCTCTCTGTGGCCATGGCCCAATGGCTGCTACCCCAGGCCAGTGCCCAGGTTCAGCAGATATGGCAACAACAGGTACAAGGCAAGACAAAAAGCGGTATTGTCCGGGCCGGTGTCACTTATTTTCGCGGCAAGGAAGGAATATACTCCTTCAAAGAGCAGGGGGAGAATCGCAACCAATTCAAAAATTTTCGATATATTACCCTGTCCACAGATGGGGAACGGCTGACAACACTTTTTGCCAGTCAGGCAACAGCGACCAGCCAGCAATGGCATTTCACTAATGGCTATCTCTTAGGCAAAGATGAGACAGGCACCCTGCAGATGACTCCCTTTACCACCAAGGAGCTGACATTAGCCAATAGTCCAGCCGATTTCTTCTCGCCAGTGCAGCTTGCCTCCACCATGCCGTTAAGTGTACTGGTCAGTAAGGGCCTTGGTGCAATGAGTAACCGGCAAGATAGGGTAGATCTGCATCGCCGCCTCTCCTTTATTTTTCTTGGTGTACCGCTGCTGCTCATTGCCATGCCCCTTATGCTGCGCTTCCAGCAAACTAGAGGCAGTATGAACCTGGCATTAGCCGTGCCTGCCAGCGCCGGACTGGCCTTCTTTGCCTGGGGCATCTGGAGCGGTCTCCAGGCCCTTAGCTTAGGCGGCAGTATGGAACCGCTGGTGGCCTCATGGATAATCCATCTTGCCTGTTCAGGCGTGGGAATGGTGATGCTGTGGAGAAATACGAAATATTAGCTGCTACACACCAGGAGACAAAATTCTATTCAGGTTGTAAGACAATAATCGTTACGCCCTTATTCTCGATATTATACGAGTAGGCGTACATATCCTCCTGCCATGCTGGAGTTTCGGGGCAAACCTGCGGAATAGAGAGGGTAAACTCCTGATCAGAGATAACTTCGCTTAAAAATTTGCCGCAGATGGTGTTGAGCAATTCGCCTATCATATCGGTGACCAGCTCCGAGGAAAGCTCGTCGGCACCATAGAGATTTTCAGCAATGGACCAGGCCAGTTCCCGGGGGGCAAGAAAATACATAATCCCCTTTTCTGGTACCTCAATATGCAACGAGGCACAGAGGATATCGGCGGGCAGATCCGTCCTCGCCTCCACCACAAAGGCCTCCATAAAACCCATTTTCTCAAAAGTCTCACTGACCACCAGATCCATGCTCTCTTCGTGGGGCCTGCTACCCCCCGCCTTGATTTGAAAAATTTCAGACTTACCACTCATCATCATCATCCTCTTCATCAAGAAAACCTTTTAACACATCATAGATTTCCGTGGTGGAAAATGGTTTACCCAACACCTCTTGGGCACCCATCTCAATAAGAGCATCCTTACGAGCCATGTTACCGACACTGGAGACGACAATCACCGGAATATCCTGCAAATCCGGATTAGCCTTGATCTCCTGCAGCAAAGTTTCACCATCCATCTCCGGCATCATCAGGTCGGTGAGAATAAGATCAACAGGCCCTTCGGCAAGTTTTTCCAGGGCATCAACACCATGTTTGGCCTGGATAAACTCCGCATCATGGAAGCCGATGCCCATCAAACATTTCTTAGCAAAGATACGGGCAGTTAATGTGTCATCAACGAGTAAAATTCGCATGATTTTTAAAAAAAGAAGTAAAGAAATATAGAAGTATAGAAATACAGAAGGCGGATTCTATCTAAATAGATGTCTCTTCCGCGTCTTCTTTACTTCTCCATTTCTATACTTCTATATTTCCGCTTTTCATCCCTCCATGGACTCCTTAATCTTCATAAACTGGCTGTCAATATCCATCATAATCAAGGCGAGATCATTCTCGGCCAGGTCAATATAATCACTATATCTGTTATCCAGCACATAGCGCATGGCATCGGCACCAGTTCCCTTACCGCTCATCATGGCCAGCATATCACCAAGATGCACGGCATAGACTAAAGCCCTGTACTCTTCCGGTGCAGCGTGTGGTTCATGATGATAGCGGATGACTGAAGGCAGGGGCTCGGGCAACTGCCAATGTTTGGCCAGCTCAAAACCTGCTCGGCAATGATCCATGCCTAAAATTTTCTCTTCTGCAGTGGCATAATCAGCCACCTTACCGCTATCCAAGGCCTTAATCACCTTGTCTGCGGTGTTTTCAAGAAAACCGGATATGATCGCCTTACCAAAGTCATGAAGCAGGCCACAAGTAAAAGCCACATCGCCATTTAATGGTGACTTGGCGTGCTCAGCCACCTTCTTGGCCCCTAAAGCAGTGAGGAGATTATGATCCCATAAATCACCCTTTTGACCACTATAACCAGCCAAATCACTTTCATAGATCATGGCCGCGGCCTCGCTCATGGCCAGGGAAACCAGGGCATCCTCACCGGTGAAGGATATGGCCCGATCAATGGCGGTAATTTCCTTATCAAAACCATAGGCTGCGGAGTTAACGACCTTAAGTACCTGGGCAGTAAGGGAGGCATCATGCTTAACAATCTGCACAAGATCCATAAGATCATGCTCCTCCTTACTGGCAATATCAAGGAGGGAAGCCGCACTGGGGGACAAAGGTTTTATCTGGCTGATGTCTCTAACAATTTCCGAGCTTCTATCTTCCATCCCTACAGTCTCCAGTCAGGTTTACCAGGTGAGGCCAGCAGCACTCGGCCATTCTTACCATTAACGGTCAGTGTACGGCTTATACTGCCAGCAACATCCTCAGCACGAGGACTGACACCATATCCCCAAAGGATCTTTTTGACGGCCAGGATATTGCGTTTACCAATATTAAAAACATTGTTGGAGTCCATGACATTGGCTCCGCCAGCAATCTTGGCCACCATCTCTTTAGGACTGCCTGTACAGCCTAAGCCTTTCATCTGCTGGATAAGGGCAGGGATACCAGTATCAGCAAAATAGCCCGGTTTGACCTTTGCTTTATCCGGGTTGATGCTGGACTCAGGCAGGGCAACATGCACCATACCCACCACCCGCGACTTGGGGTGGATGAGTATCACCCCCACACACGAACCCAGGGCAAAGGTTTTCACCATCTCTGTTGCTTTATTTGTGGCACCAAAATCGCCAACACCGAGAATAATAATGGCGGGTCTCCTAACTCAGTTTCAGGTTAATGCAATTAGAATCATTGTCAGAAAAGAGGGGAAAGAAGTCAAACAAAAAAAACCTGGAATAAAGAAGTTACAAAATAACAAAAATAGAAAAAGGTAATTATCCGATCATTCATTACTTCTCTAACTTCTTTATTTCTTTACATTCTCAACGTTAATTCTTGGGATTATGGACAATGAGCATCGGTTTCTTACTCTTCTGGGCAACGGCATCAGCCAGGGATCCAAAGATCATACGATGCACCTTAGAATGACGAGGGGCACCCATCACCACTAGATCATGCTGCTCTGCCTCCTTGTGGATGGCGGCAAGGCGCGTATCGGTGGACACCACCTTACAGGAAAAACGGCTGCCGGTAAGTTCATGGAGATGCAGCCACGATTCCAGCTCCTGGCGCTTGGCGGCAATATCCTTTTCCTTATGATCATAGGGCAGGATATGAAAAAGGGTGATGGAGTGCTCGCCAACCAGAAACAGGGCCTTGACAATGGCACTCACCTCATCGAGCTGTTCCATACTGACCAAGGGTACTAAAATACGCTCAGTATGGAGGATACCTGAAAAACGCACCACCACCACCGGGCACATGGCCGCCTCAGCGGCCTGCTCAACCACCTCTTGGAAACGGTCAATGGTACCATCAATGGGATAGCCCATGAGCAGACATCTTGTATCATTCCCAGCCACGGCATCAGCCAAACCATGACCCACATCATTATCACGCACCAGGTTTTTCTGCAGACTATAACCCATGTTATTTGCCTCTTCCTCCTCCCTGAAAAAAAGCTTTTCGTCATTCTCTACATGACGCTTTTCAGATAAGACCCGAACAGACATGGGCTCAGCCCGAAAATGGTGGGCAAAAATAGTTGCCAAACGAGCCAAACCTGGCACCGTGACATGATGGGCAGCGCCAAAGATAACCACCCCCTGGCGCTCTAATGGTGGCTGTAGCGGCTTCCAAGTCCAAGGTAGAATAGTAATAAGAGCAGTAGAACTTAGCATCATCTCGCTGGCCTTGTCAGACAAGCCCTCATAGCCAGGCATGACATCTTCAGAGGTGGCCTCACCAGCCCGGATCACCGCAAAACGGGTCAACAAAGGGCCAACCAGTTCCGAGCAAACCACTCCGGTGAGCACCACAGGTATTATAATGGCAGAAAAAACCTCAAGATGAGGATCGCTGGAGATGAGAAAGATGAGGCCAATGGCTACACCAGCCTGGGGGGTTAAGGCATAGCCCAGATAGCGCTGTACCATGAGAGAAGAGTGAGCCGCCTTGGCTCCGGCCCAGGAACCTATAATTTTGCCAGCAATACGAAAGAAAAAATACGCTGCCCCTACCCAGCCAGCAGTGCCTAGGGCCGAGATATGCAGATGGGCTCCGGCCAAGGTAAAAAAGAGGATATAGATAGGTGGCTCAAAGGCATGTAATGCCTTAAAAAGACGGGTATCACGTTTATCAAGGTTGACGAGAACACAGCCAGCGGCCATACCTGCCAACAGTGGCGAAAGCTGGCCCATACGAGCTATCTCGCCACAGAGCAGGAGCAGAGCCAGTCCTGCGGAGAGCATCTCTCCATGTTTTTGCAGGCGACAAAGGACAAAATCAATGAGCATGCCAGTTAAGACACCGAGCAACAGGGCAAGGCCAATATCCTCCATACTGCCCAGGATGGTGGGCCAAAAGCTGCCGTTATCGCTGACCAGCAGGTGACTCACTGTGGCCATGGCCAGGCCAAAGTACATAATGGCTAAACTATTATTAATAGCCACCACACCCAGCAAGGTAGAGGTGAGTGGCCCCCGGGCACCCAACTCCTGCATAACATGCAGGGTGGCAGCCGGGGCCGTGGCCACAGACACTGCAGCCAACAACAGGGCTAAAGAAAAATACTCTGTGGCCAGCCAGCTCTCCGGGCCAGTACCGGAAAGCCAAGCCGCCAAATAACACCCTGCACCAACCAAGACAAAGGCACCGGTGGTCTCAGCCAAGCCCACATAACCCACAGTGCGAGCGACCTTCTTCAATTCCTTAAACTCCACCCGCTCACCAATACCAAAGGCGATGAGCATGAGAGCAATTTCAGTAAAATGGGCCAGCCGTTCGCTGGATATTTCCGAAGAGATTAGATTAAAGCCAGAAGGCCCCATTAGTACCCCAGCCAGGATATAGCCGGTCACGGAAGGGAGTTTCAACAAGGCGCCCAGACGGGCTACGACAAGGCCAATTGCCAAGAGAACGGCAAAGGCCAGGGTGACATCTTCCATAGGGTTTGAGCGATAGTGACGGAGGTTTAATGGTCAGGAGAAGGGGTATGCTGAAATGATATAAGAATTACGCTATTGGAGCCAGTGAAAAATAATGAACATCGAACATTCAACATCGAATGATGAATAAGGAAGAACGTTTCTCTGTTCGTAACCCACGCCTAATCGATCAAAAGAAGCGGAGCGAATTCCATATTCGACGTTCGATGTTCGACGTTTAAATCCTAACAATGCAGCTTGTATTACGGGAGCAGCTCTCTTACCTAATCCCCTTCTTATGAAAATAGGGGCTATACTTGGCATCTTCCTTGGCAATATGGTTGAGCAACCAGGCCTTGAGAAATTTTAACACTGCCTTCTCAATACCCTCCTCCCCCTTGGCCAGACGTGCTTTGAAGGCGTTGACCTGGGTCAGTAATTTTTTATGGAGTTGCTGGTGGGCAGCTAGACCGGGATAGCCCACAGAGGCCATCTTGCGCTCTTCATCGTTGAAATGAAAGGCTGTATACTTCAGCAGCTCGTGGAAAATTCGTCCCACCTCAGCCAGACCCTTTTTATCTCGGGCCGCACAATAGAGGGCATTGGTGATATTCACCAAGCGCAGATGCTGCTGGTCTATAAGTTGCACTTGTACTGAGAGCTCTGCTGACCATTTGATAAAGGCATCACGGCCCTGATGTTTCTGGCCTAGGGTGGTTGGTGAGGCTGGGGGTAATTGCGGGGCTTGTTGTTTCCGCACTGGAGCAGCCTGGGGGCGAGATAACCGTGCCTGTTTATGCTGGGGTGGTGACTGGGCGGCCTGCTGCCGTTTTTTCAGCCGAGCTCTGGGGCGAGGAGGAGCAGCTACAGGTATATTTTGCTTGTCTCCAGCCACATTGGCCAACATTTTAACTGTCTCCTGAATCTCTCTGGCCTTGCCAGAGAGATGCTCAGCCTGCTGCGCTGTAGACTGAATAGCCTCATCAAGCAATGAAATACCGCTGGTAACCTGATCAATACCGGCAAATTGCTCCTCAGATGAATCAGCCATCTTATCGTTGAGGGCTGCCACCTGATCCACGTTGTCGCTAATCTGCTCCAAAATCTCGGCAACCTCGGTGGAGGCATCCACCCCACTGGCAGCATGATCCTGGGACTCATCAATAAGATCGGTACTGCTTCTGGCCGCCTCAGCTGAACGCATGGCCAGATTACGAACCTCTTCGGCCACCACCGCAAAACCAGCCCCTGCCTCACCAGCGCGAGCCGCCTCCACTGCAGCATTTAAGGCCAGTAAATTGGTCTGAAATGCTATCTCGTCAATGGTAGAAATAATCTTGGCTGTCTCATCAGCAGAATTTTTAATATCTGTGATAGCGGTAGACATACGCCCCATAGCTTCATTGCCAACCTGGGCAGCATCACTGGCCTGCCGAGCCATTATACTAGCCTCCTGGGCATCATCCTTATTGGCCCGCGTCATATCAGTTACCTCCTGCAAAGATGAGGTAACCTCCTTGAGACTACGGGCTTGACGACTAGAGGAATCAGCCAAGGCAACGCTGGTTTCCTTAATAACCGTAGAGCCAGTGGACAAGTGGGAAACAGCGCCACTAAAACGTGACACCAGCCCATTAATCTCCTGGGAGCTAAAATTCTTGAGTCCCCCAAAAATCTGCTGGAAAGGGGCGACAATGATACGCTTGAGCATGAACGCCATGACAACACAGAGAAGAAGACCCATCCCCAGGAGGATATAGCCGCCCCAAGCCAACCGACCAGCCTGTTGTCTGGCCATCTCGACCTCACTGGCCATCTGACTACGCTGACTGCCAAACATGGCCTGCAACTGCTGCTGCACCTCTTTGGCGCGGGGCTCAACCTCTTTTTCCAGCATTGTATGTAATACGCTCCACCCTGTGCTCTGCCGTAAGATAAAGGACTGATCAGCCAAGACAGCCAGCCGTTGCAGATCACCCTGCATGGTGGCTATATTTTGCACTTGGCCAGGGGTCAGTGCACCCTTTTGAGAGACAAGTTCGCTTAAAGCAACGCTGAGAGTCTGGTGGCTGGCACGAAAACCTTGTTGAAACCGCTCATCACCAGAGCGTAAAAAAGAGGCCAGTTCAAAGCCAACCGCGACAGCCTCCTGACGCATGGTGGCCATCCTTGCCAGCAAAGCCATCCTTTCCACACTGGCAGCCAGCTGGCTCTCGCTCTGCATCATATCTGTCAAACCAGTAGATATGGCCACAACAACTGGCTCCACCGCCTCAGCCAGCTTCTGACGCTCACTTCCCCGTCCATCAACGAGAGACTCCAATTTCTTTTCTGCCTGACGCAACCGGACAAGGGTGGCAGCAACCTCCTCATAACGCCGAGTCTCACTTGTACTCAGCCATGACGAGGTCAACTCTTCCAAACGTGCCATGGCAGGATCAATCTCCTCCTGCCAGGCTTTTGCTCTTTCCTCTTTAAACTTTTCATTCCCGAGAATAAGCCAGTTACGTAAGGCGGTCTCCGCATGGGTGACGCCATTCACAACCATAAGACTGGTAAAGACAGTGGCCGTACCCTGATCCATGGTTCGACTGGTAGCACTGGTCACCTTTTCCATCTGTAGGCGCGACAGTACAAGGGCCATGACCAACACAAGGGCTACCACTGCAAAGCTGCTCAAAATTTTCGCACTCAGGCTCATTTTTTTTAACATAGTACCCCCTACCTATCCATGGCGGCAACACTCTGCAGTTGCGAAACGAGTAAAGAAAGTAAAGAGAGTTGCCTGGCGGCCTCAGCCACCTGTGAACCTGTGCCAGAAATCACTTTACCCCTGGGGGTAATGGCGTTACTGCCTGCCTGCCATTTAAGTTGGTTGAGATCAGCAAGAATGATCTGACTTTGCAGATACATATCTGTACCATTGGCCACAAATTTAGCCGCTGGTTTCGGGACACGAACCTGTGTCATCTTAAAAAAACGGCGCAGTCCATTGAACTCACTGCGCAGCTGCAAAACAAGGGGATACATCTTGGCAAGAGTTGAAACAGAGGATGGCTCGGGAATAACGCGATAGCGTTTTTTAGGATCAACAACGCCCAAAACCGCCTCCATATCAGCCACCGCTCGACCCAACTCAGTCGCAAACTTGGAACTACCCGGCAGGGCTAGGCCCCCCAGCAATAAAAGCTTAGTCCTAATCTCGGCTGCCAACACAAAGGCATCGCTGGCCGACTTGCTGGTGAAGGCCCGCTTTTTTTTGGGCAACCCCCAGATATTAATTTGGATGGCCAAGCGCCGTACCTCAGCCAAAAGCATAGCTGTGACGTGCTGTACATCAGCCGTCTTATATAGCCCAGGGGGCAAAACCACCATGGGCGCAGGTACCATGGTGAATTTTATTTCCAACTGTCGAATAAGGTCCAAATTGCTGACTTGCAGCTGATAGACATGAACCGGCTGCAAGCCTGTCTCCTTGAGACGGGGGGAGGCCACCTTGTCAATCCCCTTGGACTTAGCAAGCAAGACATCCATGGCACGATTAGTAAGATCAAGGACACTATACACCTCATCCATGCTGCTTTTCGCACCATGGGCCGGGCTGACAAAACCTCCCAACAGGATAATGGTGACCCAAAGCTGAATAAATCCCAGCCGGATCATACCATTGCGCATCTCACGTGACATCGCTCTCCCTTCCCCTCTTCCTCAGCTTTTCAAAAATACCAAGATTGCCTGGCAATTATAGGCAAATCACCCTCCAGCCGCCCAAAATGATGAACCCATAAAAAGCTCAAGACTAGGCTAACGCCACACGGAATACCACCTGGGGTAGGAATGGTTGCACCCCAAGGGCAC
>JAOZSN010000177.1 GCA_029939635.1 Deltaproteobacteria bacterium | reverse complement strand
AAAAAAAATCTGGCTGCCTTAACTGCTAAACCCATGCTCATCTGTTGGGGCGGAAGAGATTTTTGCTTTAACGATCATTTCTATCAGCAATGGCAGCAACGTTTTCCTCAGGCTGATTGTCATTATTTCTCTGAGGCAGGTCATTATCTACTAGAGGATGCCTTGCCTGAAATCGAGCCCTTCATAGCTGATTTCTGCCAGAAACACGCTTCATGAACTATAATATCGCCCAGGCCTTACAGGAGGTTGCGAAAAAACAGGCCGCTGAAATCGGTCTGGTGCATGGTGAAAAATCATGGAGTTTTGCTGAACTTGCTGACACCAGTGAGCGCTACGCTGTTGCCTTGGCCAAACAGGGCATTCAAGCTGGTACCAGGGTGATGCTCATGGTGCCACCTTCCAGGGATTTTGTCTGTCTTACCTTTGCTCTTTTTCGTCTTGGGGCAGTGGTCATCCTCATTGATCCCGGCATGGGTTTTGCCAATCTGCGCCGCTGTATTGGTGCTGTTAAACCAAAGATCTTTGTTGGTATCCCCAAGGCCCAGATCTTTCGTCTTCTCTCTCCACAGCCCTTTAGGTCAGTGGCCAAAAGTATTTGGGTAGGTAGTGGGTCTATTCCTTTTGTCATCTCTTTAAGCAGCATTGCCAGGGCCACGGCACAGGTACAGCCGATGTTCGTTGCAGAGTGCGATGATCTGGCAGCCATCATCTTTACCACAGGTAGCACCGGGCCACCTAAGGGAGTCCAGTATAGCCACGGTATCTTCCATGCCCAGCTCCAGCTCATCCGTGATTATTATAAAATTGGCCCAGGCGATATTGATCAACCTGCCTTTCCCCTCTTTGCTCTTTTTGCCACTGCTCTGGGGGCCAAGGCCGTTATTCCTCAGATGAATCCGGCTAAACCGGCCCAGGTCAATCCTGCCCAATTTATTCAGACAATCATCGCACACCAGGTCACCTATTCCTTTGGCTCTCCTGCCATCTGGAATGTGGTGAGCCGCTATTGTCTGGACAATAATATCGTCCTGCCAGTCCAAAAAATTCTCATGGCTGGGGCACCTGTGTCTGGCGAGCTCATTGAACGGGTGCAGCAGATCATGGCTCCTGACGGTGAGATTTTTACGCCCTATGGTGCCACTGAAAGTTTGCCCATTGTCTCCATGACTGGTCAGGAGATTGTCGCAGACACCTGGCTGCTAACTCGCCAGGGTAAGGGTACCTGTGTGGGGCGTCCCCTTCCTGGTATTACTATTAAGGTTATTGCTCCTGTGCCTGCTGCTATTTCTTCTATAGCGCAGGTAGTTGAACAAGCAGCAGGTGAGATTGGTGAGATTATCGTTCAAGGTTCGGTGGTTACCAGGCGCTACGATCATAACGACCATGAAAATAGTTTGGCAAAAATTACGGATGGAGACTCCTTTTGGCACCGCATGGGAGACATGGGCTATATCGATGCCCAGGGGCGGCTCTGGTTCTGTGGTCGTAAAGCCCACCGTGTTTTGACTAAGAATGGCCCCATGTATACCATTCCCTGCGAGGCAATATTTAATGAACATCCGGCTGTTTTCCGTTCTGCCTTGGTAGGTGTTGGCACACCTGGCCAGCAGAGACCCGTGCTCATCGTTGAGTGTATAGCGGGTGGCAGGAGTGAAAACCTGCTTGCGGAATTAGAACAGCTGGCTTGTAGCAATGCTTTAACGCAGGATATTACTGATTTTCTTGTCCATAAGGGCTTCCCTGTAGATATTCGTCATAATGCCAAGATATTCCGCGAGAAATTAGCCGTCTGGGCCACTGAACAGCTTGGGGATAAGAGATGAGGCAGGTTTTGGTAACTGGTGGCGGTGGTTTTGTTGGCCTGGCCATTGTTAAGCTTCTGCGTCAGATGGATATTTCTACTATTGTGGTGGGTCGGCATCACTATCCGCAGGTGGAGGCCCTTGGTGCTATATCTCTGCTGGGTGATATTCGTGATTTGGACTTTCTGTCTCGCAGTATGGCAGGTTGCGATACTGTCTTCCATGTGGCCGCCAAGGCGGGTATTTGGGGTAGCTGGGGTGATTATTTTTCGATTAATGTCTTAGGTACAGAAAATGTTATCAAGGCGTGTGAACAGGCAGGTGTGGCTAATCTAGTCTACACCAGTACTCCCAGCGTGGTTTTTAATGGCAAAAGTTTGTGCGGGGTTGACGAGACTGCACCCTATAGTGAACATATCCTCTGTCATTACGCCCGCACCAAGATCATGGCCGAGATGTTGGTGTTGCGAGCCAATACCTCGGCCTTACGCACAACAGCCTTACGGCCCCATCTTGTCTGGGGGCCTGGCGATACTAATCTTATCCCTCGACTTTTAGACAGGGGGCGTCGAGGGCGGCTTAAGATTGTCGGCAATGGTCGGAATAAAGTTGATATTTCCTATATTGACAATGTTGCTGATGCCCATATTGCCGCAGCAAATAATTTGGAAATGATCGGCACGGCAGCAGGAGAGGCTTTTTTTATCTCTCAGGGTGAACCTGTCGTTCTCTGGGATTGGATAAATGAGCTATTCATGCATCTTTCCATCCCGCCGGTGGCAAAGCGTGTACGTTTTCGCAAGGCGTACCGCATTGGTGCGGCTTTGGAAAAACTGTATGGTTTTTTACATATTAATGCTGAACCGCCCATGACCAGATTTTTGGCTGAGCAGTTAGCAAAGTCTCACTGGTTTTTAGTGGCTAAAGCTAGCAGGGTCTTGCCCTATGATGTTAGGGTGAGTAACGAAGAGGGTATGCAGCGCTTGACTCACTGGCTGAAGGAGGAGGGGAGTGATGGATCTCGGCGGTAGGTTGCTGGTTAGCTGTCAGTTTCTGCTCATTGCCTTTCTCCTCTATACCACCAGCTGGGTGGATATCTCCTGGCCTGCTCTACTGTTGTTCTGCGCGGCTGTGCTGCTTGCCTGCTGGTCTTTTTGGGTAATGCGACCTGGAACCTTTAATATCCGACCTGTCTTAAAGGATGGGGCGCAATTGGTCACCACCGGGCCATATGTGTATGCCCGCAACCCAATGTATAGCAGTGTTTTGCTGGCTGCTAGCGGGTCGTTAGTGATTAATTGTTCTGGTTGGCGTGGTGTAGCCTTTGTCCTGCTTGCTGGTATCCTTTTTGTGAAGATTATTATCGAGGAAGAAAAACTAGCAGCTCAATTTGTAGATTATGCAGTATATAGAGATTCAACAGGTCGTTTTATCCCCTCATTGAGGGCTAATGCGAAAATAAATATTTTGATTAAAAAAGGTAAGGAATGAAATCATTACAACGAAAACGTGTTTTGGTTACAGGTGGGGCTGGGTTTCTTGGTTCACATCTCTGTGAACGTCTGCTGGCTGAGGGTGATGATGTTATCTGTGTTGATAATTTTTTCACCGGCACTAAGGATAATATTCTCCATCTCTTGGAAAATCCTCATTTTGAGGTCATGCGCCACGATATTACCTTTCCTCTCTATGTAGAGGTGGATGAGATTTATAATCTTGCCTGTCCTGCCTCGCCCATTCATTACCAATATGATCCGGTGCAGACCACTAAGACAACGGTGCATGGTGCTATCAACATGCTCGGATTGGCCAAGAGAGTCAATGCCAAGATTTTCCAGGCATCCACCAGTGAGGTGTATGGTGATCCTGAACTGCACCCTCAACCAGAAAGCTATTGGGGGAATGTGAACCCTATTGGGGTGCGATCCTGTTATGATGAGGGCAAGCGCTGTGCGGAAACTCTTTTCTTTGATTATTTTCGTCAGCATAAATTACGGATTAAGGTTGCACGTATCTTCAATACCTATGGGCCGTATATGCACCCTAATGATGGTCGGGTCGTGTCTAATTTTATTATGCAGGCCCTGCAGGATCAACCTATCACTGTCTATGGTGATGGCTCGCAGACTCGTTCGTTTTGCTATGTAGATGATCTTATTGAGGTTTTTGTCCGGCTCATGGCCACCCCTGATGATTTTACCGGGCCAATGAACACCGGTAATCCAGGAGAGTTTACTATTAAAGAATTAGCAGAGAAGGTAGTTGAGATGATCGGTTCAAAATCAGAGATTATCTATACCCCTCTGCCCTCTGACGATCCCACCCAGCGCCAACCAGACATCAGCCTAGCCAAGGAAACTGTAGGCTGGGAGCCACAAATTAAGCTGGAAGAGGGACTTGTTAAGACCATTGCCTATTTTGCCGATCTTACGAAGCAGCGCCAAGAGTAAGCCTTTCGCGAGCAAGCTCGCTCCTACAGACGGTTGCTCATTCGAAAATTTTAAGTTTACAGTGTACTAATCATTTTGGGATTTTTTCGCACAGTGTACAAGTTCCCAATGCTTGGCATATTTAAAGAAGGATCCTGCCCCATTCATTAGCGAGATGACCAGTCCATCAAAACCATTGCGCCAGCCAGACTCTAAGATATAGGTACGGAAAATCGTCCATAGACCATGGCTGAGGGGGGTAAAGGCGCTGATTTTTTTTTGTTCTTTATATCTGGCCTGGGCACCGAGGTTTGAGTAATGTTCCATCTTGGCAATAAGTTCTGAATAATTTCTAAAACTTAAGTGGTCAATTTCAGCCTCAAGGCCTTCAATGGTGCCTGCTGTCTGCCAACTCTCATGCACAGCCCTGCCGTCAAATGATCCTTTACGTTTATCCACCAGGCGAACCACTGGGTTAGGCCACCAGCCACAGTACTTAATCCAACGGCCATGTAAATAGTTCTTTCGCCTGAAGCTATAGGCACTGATCCTATGGTTTTCTTGCTGGATGAGAGTGCTGATGGTGTGGGCTGTTTTAGCTGGGATGCGCTCGTCGGCATCGACAATAAGTACCCAATCGTTTTGGCAATGGTCAACGGCCAGCTGTTTTTGTGCTGAGAATCCTTGCCATTCTTCAATGAAAACCCGGGCACCGTGGGTCTTTGCAATGTCAACGGTATTGTCCGTGCTTCCAGAGTCAATAACGATTATTTCCTGGGCAAAGGAGACACTGCGCAGGCAATCTGCTAGTCGTTCTTCCTCATTCTTGGTAATAATGGCAATGGAGAGGGGAGGAGGCGAGGTTGCTGGTGTCATGAGGAAAGCTCAAAAGTGATAAGTTTGTGCTGGAGGTAGAGTTAATAGATAGTCTG